>CANTHI010000415.1 GCA_947653505.1 uncultured Eubacterium sp. | reverse complement strand
GAAGTCCGGGATGCTTATATACATACCCTTCATCCTTTCCGGCCAGCTCTTCCAGCTCGGCTACACGGATCACATAGCCTTTCATCTGCCATTCGATATGGGAAAATATATGTCTGGCATCTTCCAGCGGATCGACTTTTAATGGAAGCATCTGCATGCTTTCTACGTATTGTGTCACTTCTTCCCTCGTCAGATGTCCTTCCAGATTCGGAAACTCGTACATACCGGCCAGAAGCCCCTTCGGAGGACGGCGGTGCAGCAGTACTTTTTCTCCATCACGAATCACAAGTACTGTCCTTTCCTCTATTTTTCTCGGCTTTGCCTTTCCTTTTTTTGGCAAATCCGCATAGCTTTGATGACGGCAGGCGAGACAGTACGGCTGCCACGGGCATTCGCTGCATTTTGGTTCTCCGTTTGGCACGCATACCGTTGCGCCAAGCTCCATTGCAGCCTGTGTAAACATGCCGGCCTGTTCTTTTGGAATCACCGGCTGCAGGACTTTTTCGGCTTCTGTCTTTACCGACTGCTTTAAAATATCCCCATCGTCTTCGGATACACGCATCAGAATCCGCAGCACATTCCCGTCTACTGCCGGAACCGGTATGCCATAGGCGATGGAAGCGATTGCACCTGCTGTATAGCGGCCGATTCCCTTGAGCTTAAGCAGCGCCTCATAATCCGGCGGGAGTTCGCCGCCGTACTGTTCCATGACTGTACGGGCTGCTGTCTGCATGTTCCGGACCCGGTTATAATATCCGAGTCCTTCCCATAGCTTGAGCAGCCGCTCCTGGGGACACGCGGCAAGGGAAGCAATATCCGGCAGGGCCTGCATAAACCGCTCAAAGTACGGCCTGACTGCTTCCACACGCGTCTGCTGGAGCATGATTTCAGATACCCACACCCGGTATGGCGCTGGATCTTCCCTCCACGGCAGGACCCTTGCATGAACCGGGTACCACTCCAGCAGAGGCTGTACTAATTGTTCGAATGGATAATCCTTAAGCATTTCAGACTCCTGTATGTCACTTACGTATTCCCGTAACTCCTTTGGAAGACGGACTTTTGATCAGCAGCTTATTCTGCTGCATGCCATATTTTATCACATAGTAATAAGTTTTGCCTTTTTTGGCTGTCTTATCTTCAAAACTTACCTTTTTCATACTGGTAATCGTCTTGATACGCTGATAGGCGCCGCCTTTTTCTTTGCGGTAGATATAAACACGGTTTGCTTTTACATATTTTTTCCAGCTGAGTGTATTCGCTTTTGCGCTGCATGTAATCGACGCTTCTGGTATTTTGGCCTGTACTGCCAGCATCTGCTTTAGCATATTCTGCGTCTGGTCTCCGACAATGCCATCTGCCACAATCCCGCATTTTTTCTGAAATGCGGTTACAACCTTTGTCATGGCTTTATTCCAGCTGCCATCGACCGTCAGCTGCGCTCCGTCCAGAGAAATCAGGGTCGCCTGCAGCCACTGCACATGCTCCTTCTTCATCTTCTTTCCCGCATACAGGGCTCCCGAAGGCTTTGGATAGCTGGACGGACTGGTTGAATATACCGTTACCGGAATCGTCAGCTGTGCCGCTTCATACGTTTCGGTCTGTCTTTGTTTTACAATGATTTCAGCGCTGCCGGCTCCGGTAATCTTTACCAGACCTGCCCCGTCGACCGAAATGACCGCACTATCCGAAGAACGGTAGGTAATCGTATCCTGCTCACGGTTGCTGGTCACTTCCACCTGAAACGGTTCCGCTGTATCATTAACCGCATAGCCTGTTTTCGCAGCGTTCAGCACAGTCTGTTCCAGTGGCTTTTCTACCGGAACCTGCGGCGTATCCGGATCCGGTACCGATGGATCCGGCTCTGACGGCTGCTCCGGCACAGATGGATCTGATACGGACGGCGTACCCGGATTCTGCGGCGTATCCGGATCCGGTTCTGACAGATCCGGAGGTGTATCCGGACTGGTTGTTACAAAGTTTTTCTGAAACAGGGTCCGGATCAGCATGACAATCGTATCTTTTCCCGCTATACCATCCGCAGTCAGTTTTTTTGCCGCCTGGAATTTTGTTACCGCAGCTTTGGTCGCATCATCATAAGTACCGGTAACTACAAGCCCTGCATCCATACATGTATTCAGCGTCCGCTGCACCCATGCCGCACCGGCAGCTTTTGCCGAATCATAGTCAGACGGAATATACGAATCTGGCGCCATGCAGTAAGCCCACCCAAGTCCTGTCGCATACTGGTATGTCTCAAAACGCCTTTTCTGATATGCACCCATGACCGAATCACAAATTGCGGCTTCGTGCAGCTCATTGAGCGTAACGGTCTCATAACTGCCTGTAAATCTGGATGCGGATAACGCTACGCGTCCCGCAGCTCCTGCCCCGCCCTGATTCGCCAGATCCGCAAAATAAACAAGCGCAGGTTCATTGGTAATGCCAAGCCGCTGTCCCTGTGCAATATAATCTGTAATATCCTTTACCGCCAGCACATCCTGCGCCTGTCTGCTTTCATCTGTTGCCAGCAGCAGTTTCACCGCAGTCGCTTCTTTGGATGAAAATTTGCGTGTGCTCCACTTTGTTGTATCCGTCGTAGATACAATCTCCTGATATAACGTATCTCCCAGCAGTTCCTGTGCCTGCGCTTCATTCGAAGCTGTGATCGTCTGCAGCAGGGAAAGCGCCCGCCATCCATGCCACTGCAGCTTTCCGACCGACACCGCCCCGTTGTCATTCGGATTGACAGACTGATAGCTGCCTTCGTTATGATACAAAATCTGTGCCGCTGCGGACACTACCGCATCCAGCTGCACCTGCGCTGCCCGTACCGGATGCGAAGGAAGCACCAGCACCGTAAGCAATGCCGCAAGCAGCACCGCAGACTGAAACCGTTTTTTTCCATTTTTACTTAGCATATGTCATTCCTTCCTGCACTTTATAAACTGTAAACACCGAATATGGTACAGTCCTTTAATTACATTTTGATGAAAAGAAGCCCCTACGGAATATAAATACGAAAGTATCCCAAAAAATACTGGTATCTTTTTTCATTTTTGTTGACATATCTTTCACAAAGTTATAAATTATAAAGTATAAAGCATCTTAATTACATATTTCTTAGGAGGAAAAGAAACCATGAACAACTTAACACTCGAAGTTGAAAATCAGATCGCAGTTCTTACCATTACAAGACCTGCAGCATTAAACGCGTTAAACAGTGAGACTCTGGACGAATTAAATACGGTCCTGACAGAAATCGAAGCAAGGGATGATGTAAAAGTCGTTATTTTAACCGGCGGTCCTGATAAAAAAGGCAATGCATTCAAATCCTTCGTAGCCGGCGCTGATATTGCTGAGATGGTAAATTTCACCGCTGCTGAGGCACGCGCTTTCGGTATGAGAGCTTCCGCTCCGTTCTTCAAATTAATGAACATGAGACAGGTGACAATCGCAGCAGTCAACGGCTTTGCACTTGGCGGCGGATGTGAAATCAGCATGGCATGCGATATCCGCATCGCTTCTGACAATGCAACCTTCGCACAGCCAGAATGTGGTCTTGGCATTATCCCTGGTTTTGGCGGTACACAGCGTCTCGCACGCCTGGTAGGCATGGGCCGTGCAAAAGAAATGATCTTTACATGCGACAACATCAATGCAGAAGAAGCATACCGCATCGGTCTGGTAAACAAAGTCGTTCCTGCTGAAGAATTAATGCCGACCGCAAAGGCTATGGCTGAAAAGATCGCATCCAAGGCAAGCTACGCTGTATCCATCGCAAAGGCTGCTATCAATAACGGATATGATATGGATATTAAAAACGCTGTTGAAATGGAAGCAAACCTGTTTGGCGTAACATGCTCTACACATGACAAGCAGGAAGGTATGACCGCTTTCCTTGAAAAACGCAAGGCAGATCTGACAGACTTCTAATATATGTAATAAGGTCCGGCATCCGGGTGGAATCCACTCAGA
>CANTHI010000414.1 GCA_947653505.1 uncultured Eubacterium sp. | reverse complement strand
ATTCATCGTTACTTCTTCTGGATAAAAGCGCCTGCATAACCGGATTCATCAGATGCAGCATGTCTTTTTGCTCCCATATCATACGGAGCTGATTCCGGTCTGCTTTTTGCATGCTGTTTTTGGGAATTGCTTCTACTACTACCAGCTCTTTTGGTATCTTATACCGCTCCATTCTCTCCGAAAGATATTTTAGCATACCTTCTTCTGTATATCCGTTTTTCACAGCTACAAATAATACCGGGATCTGTCCCAGCATGCCATCCGGATCATCCACCCCGACGCAGGCGCATTCACGAACGTACGGATATTGTCCCGCTATATTTTCTACCCCGGCCGGAGATACTTTTTCTCCTCCGGTATTGATCATATCATCCATTCGTCCCATCAGATAAATAAATCCATCCGCATCCCGGTATCCCATATCTCCGGTTACATACCAGCCATCTGCCAGCGCTTTTTGGGTCAGCTTTGGCTGCTTCCAATAACCTGCGAACAGCATATCTCCTTTTAGCGCAAGACACCCGGGATGGGTGGCATCCCCCTGTATCGTATTTCCTTGCGGATCCACGAACTGAACCTGCACCTGCGGAAGAGGCCTGCCAGCCGATCCGGCTTTTTCCGGATCCCTGACGGTTTGTGTTACATCACAAAAAATCGCGCCTCCTGTTTCCGAGCTTCCCCATGTGTTGTAGATTTTTACACCGGGCAGCAGCCCCGTAATTTCTTTTCTCTGGCGTATGCTAAGGGCTCCCGCGCTAAATTCCAGATAGCGCATGTTACCAAGTACCTTTCCAAAGGAATCCTGCATCTGGGACTTCATGACCTCGTAAGAGGCCGGAACCGCGGCCAGTGCATTGCACCCAAAGCGGACAATATTGTTCTCTGCCTCTCTGGCAAAAGTAAAACCATTCTGGAGGATTACGGTCGCACCCTGATATAATACCGCCCGCAGGACTCTGAGCGCAAAGGAATGATTGAGCGGCAGCGGAAGCAGCAGGCGGTCATCGTCCCGGACCCCGATACCCTCTATTGTATGGATCAGAATGTGATACACGGACTGATATGTCAGTATCACACCCTTTGGTTTTCCAGTCGTACCTGCGGTAAACAGCAGTTCTGCGATATCATTTTCTAATGGCGCAATCTTCCAATCAGACAGTTCCTGTCCTGCTGCCTTCCGGGTATGCCTATCCGCCAGCCGGTATAACTCCCGCAGAGACATCGTCTCACATGCAGCCGCATATTCTTTCATCGGCTTATCGGTCAGCAGAAGTTTCGCGTCTGCCTCCCTGTAAATGAACGCCATGTTTTCAGGCGTTCCATTTTTGTCCAGAAATACAGCGATGGCTCCGCAAGCCTGTACCGCCTGATATGCCGCCACCATTTCAGGCTTTGACACCGCGGATATACAGATACTGTCCCCTTTTCGTATCCCTTTTTCACGCAAAATCTGAGCCATACCTGCGATCTTTAAACAGAGCGTCCGATACGTAAGCTGTTCATTTTTAAAAATAACCGCCGGTTTGTCAGGCTGGACTGCTGACAAATCAATCAGACGGTTGAAAAGATGTTCCATGCGATTTATCCTTAACACCAGACAGACATCCACAGGCATTTTTTTCTTTCTGGCCTGTTCGATGGACATATTGTTTGCGGTAATATATTCTTCCTGTTCGATCAAAAAGCCAGCCGCTGTTACCATCTCTTTTACATGATCGATGCTTTTAAAAAGAAATATATGGGCAGGCGAAGGCGCATTGACCGGAAAAAGAGCATATACCCTGCCATCCGGCGCCAGTAAATGACGGATACTGACCAGCATGCCCAGAGGATCTTCAATATGTTCCAGAACTTCCTGCATGACTACAAAGTCATATGTATCATCTGTCGTCATTTTTGTCGCATCCTGACAGATCAGACGGTAATTATCTCCTTTTATCTGATTATACGTAAAATAATCCTTTGTCATCGCAATCGCGGTCTCAGATACATCGACTGCGTCGTACCGCTGAAATAACTGTAACTGATATGCTTCCAGAAAATATTTGCCATGTCCGGGGCCAATTTCCAGAAAATATCTGCCAGATACGTTCTGAATCAGTCTTTCAAAAAATCGATGTATTTTTAAGACGGTCGTCCAGAAATATTCCGCCACAGACAATCCCAGCATATAGAGCTTCATACGTTTTGGATCCGCATAAAGATACTTCCCAACCTCCGCAAAACTACTGTAGCGGTAACTGCCATGCTCCTGAAAATACTTCATTTCTTCCATCACGCTGTTTGTATAAAAAAGATATCCGCTGACTATCTCATCCATAGAATAACGGGCTGTCAGATACTGCAGTTCCTGTTCGAGCCGGTTCTTTTCGTCAACCGTCCATTCCCTGACCGTTCTTTTGATAGAAAAAATCTGGCCCGGAAGCTTATGCATAATCTGGTCCGTCAGCTGCCCTGTCAGAATATATTCACTCATTTCTTATCCCTCTCCCATACCATTCCGGTAAATGTATTCGTCAACTACTCTGATGATTCTGGCACCCAGATAATGATGTAAATTTATAGATGCCAGATTCGCCGTAGACACATATCCGCCATATTTTGTAAAACGGCCATGCCCGGCATGTGATATCCGCTCCAGCAATCCGCTATACATTGGAAAAGCGATCATTTTTCCTTTGATGCCAGCTTTTGTGACTCCTAACATGATTTGAAAATATCCGTCGTCTTTCTCTGTATGCATATCAATAATCGTATAGCCCAATAACTCCTTGTCCTTCCGTACAGAAAAAACGGCCATATTGCGCGCCCTGCACCAGTCGATATATGCTTTCTTCACATCCCGGGCTGTAGTCTGGTTAAACTCCGGATCCAGATGGAATCTCCGGTCCGTTTCAAAAGAATGATAAGCTAACTCATATAAGTCTTCTGAATAGGTATTGCCCAATTCCATTGAAATATCTCCCAGACTGACAGCACGCTGATTTCGCAGCTGCGTGGTTCCTTTCAGGTCAATCTCCATATTATAAAAACGTTCATGAAACTGAAAGCCTTTCTTTTGTAATTTCTCTATTACGCCGGCATCCGGATAGATCACCTGTTGTATAATATAGTCTGAATGATCCATAGTGAAACTTTCGCCAGCTGAATATCTTTTTAACTGCTTTCCCTGGAAGCACAATGTTTCCATAACCGTAGCTTATCCTTCCAATTATTTTTAGATCTTTTTATTTTTAGATCTTTTTATTTTTTAGAGCTTTTTATTTTTCAGAGCTTTTTATTTTTCAGAGCTTTTTATTATTTAGATCTTTTTATTTTTTCTACCATGTTTGCCATACCCGGGACAGAATTAAAATTTTCTTCGGTAATTTCTTCATACGGAATCGTAATCCCAAACTCCATTGTCAGTACCGCGATAATGCCTGTTACCATAAGCGAATCCAGAATACCGTCATCTACTAACGCATCTGATTCAGCAAAATTAACATCCGGATATTCCTTTGATAATAACGATAAAATTTTTTCTTCCATAACCTGTTTTAACCTTTTTCCTTTCCCGTATTCGTAAATACAAAGACTGCTGACGGATGCCGCACACCTGTCTGCTTCTTAAAAGTATCTTCTTAAAAGTATCCTTCTTAAAAATTTGCATACATAAAATCTGCCGCGTCATATCCGGCACCGTATGCGCCAAAAATAAGTATGCCAAAAATAAGTGCATAATAAATGAGCCACCGCGTCATGAGACCGCATCCGGCAATCCTGTCGCGTACAGCCCTTCCCTTTTCATTGCTGTAATCAACGGCAAACACAACCACAAGCGCCAGAATTACCAGACAGATTTCTTCCCTTTTGATTCCAGTCTCATAAAAAGATCCGTCAAAAAGAATCCAGACATTCCATTGAGCAAAAAGATATCTGACATTTTTCCATGCATCTTCTATGTCATACACAACCGGATAGCTGACGGTATAATTACTCATC
>CANTHI010000413.1 GCA_947653505.1 uncultured Eubacterium sp. | reverse complement strand
CCCAGATTTTCTGAAAGACAGAAGGAAACGCACGGTTTGCTGTTCCCAGATATTGAAATTCATCGATGACGAGCAGCTTTTTTTCACCAAAAGCCTGCTCCAGCCAGATCCGGAATATCTGGGAACAGCAAACCGTGCGTTTCCTTCTGTCTTTCAGAAAATCTGGGATCTGATGCTGAAGGATCAGAATGTCATGGTCATTCTCTGCGGGTCTCTGATCTCCATGATGGAAAGCCAGACGCTTGCATACGCCAGTCCTTTATACGGGCGCAGAACAGGCCAGATCAGACTCAGACAGATTCCGTTCCGGTATTATCATGAATTTTTTCCGGAAAAAAGTGAAAAAGAACTGATCGGGTATTATGCGGTCACTGGCGGGGTACCGAAATATATCGAATTGTTTCATGACAGTACGGACGTGTATGCTGCCATTGAGCAAAATGTGCTGGCAAAAAACAGCTTTTTATACGACGAGCCTCATTTTTTACTGCAGCGTGAGGTCTGTGAGGTAGGAAGTTATTTCTCCATTATCAAGACGATTGCGGCGGGAAACAGAAAGCTGTCTGGTATCGCGGCTGTGCTGGAGCTAAAGCAGGCGGAGCTGGCCGGATATCTGCATACGCTCATCAGTCTGGACATTCTGGAACGGGAAGTACCGGTGACAGAAGAAAATCCGGAGAAAAGCAAAAAAGGACTTTACAGGCTCAGGGACAATTTTATTCTGTTCTGGTTCCGGTTTGTGTTTCCGAATCTGAGCTATATTGAATCCGGACACGCGGAGCTGGCGATGAAAAAAATACGGGCGAATCTGATCGATGCTCATGTCGCATTTGTATATGAGGATATCTGCATGGAAAAAATGTGGGAGCTAAACAGCGAAGGTGTATGGGATTTTACATTTGACAAGGCTGGCCGGTGGTGGGACAGTCATACAGAAATCGATCTGGTAGCGACAGAGACGGATGGATGCCATATTATTTTTGGGGAATGCAAATACTGGAAGCACAAAGCCGGCATGGATGTCCTGCGCGGTCTGGAGCAGAAAGCCAGACAGGTGGAATGGAAAAACGGGAGACGGAAAGAGCATTTTATTTTATTCGCGGTCAATGGATTTACAGACGAGCTGACAGCGCATGCAAAAGAGAGAAACGATCTGATTTTAATGACATAAAAAGGACAGTGTCTCAAATGAAAAGAAGAAACAAAATCTATCTGTATCTGACATTACTTCTGGGCGCAATTTATATCGGACTGCTGACGGTTTTGTATTTATCGGAACGTACCGCGGGCGAAGCTACGATCCGCTCCTTTGGGGATGCGTTCTGGTATTCGCTCGTTACGTTAACGACTGTCGGTTACGGGGATCTGATACCGGTCACGCCTTTCGGACATGCGGTTGGCGTTGTGTTTCTGTTTATGTCTGCGGGTATTCTGGTGACATTATTTGGAGCTGTGATTTCCTTTGTTACGAGCGAGGGATTCCCGCTGTTTCTGCTTGGTTTCCAGCGGAAGAAAAACTGGTATTATTTTGCGGATTACGGTGCGGAAGCACATATTTTAGCTGCAAATATCTATAAAGAGGATCCGGATACGCTGATTATCTTTGGAGAGAAAAAAGACGATCAGATGGAATTTCCGGATTATCCGTGTCTGTTTATCAATGTGTCTCCGGCCAGAATCGTGGCACGCAAGAAAAACGTGGGCACAAAGTGTAAAATTTTTCTGATGAAGGAAAATGATATCGGCGTGAACAGCCGTGCTGTTGACCTGCATACACTGCCGGTAGAAGTCTACGCGAGGACTACGAACGGACAGGACCATCTGTCCGGCAATATCCGGTTTTTTCACAGCTATGACTGCTGTGCCAGACAGTACTGGCGTTCCAGGCCGCTGTGCCGTCATGAAAACAGGATCGTGATTATCGGGTTTGGAAATTATGGACGGTGCATTCTGGAACGGGCGGTTTTAACCAATGTCATTTCCACAGACCAGCATGTGGCGTATCATATTTTTGGCGACGCGGCAGATTTCCTGGCGATGCACAGGCATTTACATAAAGTATTTTCACTTGGGGAAGAGTCGGAGACGTCGGATTCCCTGATCTTTCATGACACGTTATGGGAGCAGCAGTGTGGGATTCTGGAACAGGCGGACCGGATTATCATCTGTACGGATGATGAGCCGCAGGGATGGAGTATTTTCTGGCAGCTGAACCGGTACTACAGAATCAGCGGCCAGATTCATCTGCATAGTAACCGCAGGGCGCCCGGCGTCTCCTATTTTGGAACCAACGAAGAGATTTATACGCCAGCCCAGATTATGCGCACAACACTGAATCAGGCCGCGATGCAGATTAATGAAATCTTTCGCAGATCGGTCGACTATCCGACACTCAGCTGGGAGCGGCTGGATGACTTTCACAGGGAGTCCAAAATATCAGCCGCAGACCATCTGCTGACGAAAATACGGATTCTGCTGCAGGATGAAACTATTACAGAGTATTCAGCCGGGACTGCACAAAAGGCTTATCAGAAATACTGTGAGACCAAAAAATCCGAAGCTGTCAGGGAACAGTACCGCAGGCTGGACCATATGCGCTGGCTCCGCTTTTATACCTTTTACAACTGGAGCTACGGTGCGGCACGGGATGATGGCGCAAGGAAACATCCGATGCTTTGTCCGTATGAGGAGCTGACACCGGAACAGAAGCGGGAGCGCGACGCTGCATGGGAGCTGTTGGGCAGCATGGCAGCGGAGCTGAAATAAAAACTACAGGCAGGGAGAACGTGAAGATGAATCAGAACAAAAATGCTTTTAGAAACGGGGTGCGGGACGGGATACCGATCGCGATGGGTTATTTTGCGGTTGCATTTTCGTTAGGAATCGTAGCGAAAAAAGCAGGCTTAAATCCGGTGCAGGGATTTTTATCCAGCCTGCTTAACCATGCTTCGGCAGGAGAGTACGCGGAATTTACGGTCATTATGGCAAATGCGCCTTATGTGGAGATGGCATTTGTCATTCTGATCACCAATATCCGGTATCTTCTGATGAGCTGCGCGCTCAGCCAGAAGTTTCATCCGGATACATCGTCTTTGCACCGTTTTGTGGTCGGCTTTGGGATCACGGATGAAATATTCGGAATCAGTATCGGAAGGGATGGCATCTTAAATCCATATTATAATTACGGGGCAATGTTTGTCGCACTGCCGGGCTGGTCGATGGGGACCGCGCTTGGCATCGTCGCAGGCAACGTACTGCCGGCGTCCGTTGTGAGCGCGTTAAGCGTGGCATTATACGGGATGTTTGTAGCGATTATCATACCCGCGTCAAAACAAAATAAAATTGTAGGCGGAGTCGTAGTGGTCAGCTTTGCAGTCAGCTTTGCCGTATCTAAGCTGTCCATGTTTGACGGCATGTCAGACAGCATGAAGATCAGCCTGCTGACCGTAGGAATCGCAGCCGCCGCAGCGGCTCTGTTTCCGGTAAAGCCGGATCCGGACGAAGAGGAAGAAGAGGGAAGCAGGGAAAGCCACGGCGCGGAAAGCGCAGACCAAAAAAAGGAGGTTTCCCGGTATGGAGCATAATATTTACCTGTATATACTCGTGGCAGCAGCAGTTTCCTGCCTGATACGCGTGCTGCCCTTAACACTGATACGCAAAAAAATCAGGCATCCGTTTTTACGGTCATTTTTATATTATGTGCCGTATGTAACGCTCGCGGTCATGACTTTTCCAGCGATTTTGTCCGCTCCGCAGATCCCGCTTGCCGGAGTGCTGGCGCTGCTTGCAGGGATTGCCGCCGCATGGAAGGGCATGAATATGGTGGGAATCGCGGTGCTGTGCTGCGGGGTCGTGTTTGTATGTGAGACGGCGGCAGCATGTTTCCTGTAGGGACATATGCCGGCCCTGCTGGCGCGAACTTAAGTGGGAAAGGCAGCAATTTACATAAAAATGTTGCGTATTGGCTATTCGGACGCCGGATGATGGAACCG
>CANTHI010000412.1 GCA_947653505.1 uncultured Eubacterium sp. | reverse complement strand
CGTTTCTATTTGATAGATTTCAGTCAGAAATTCTTCCCCGTTTCCTTTTGATAGATTTCAAATCAGAAAGCTTTCTTTTTTATTATTTTAAAAATTTCAGTCAGAAAGCTTTCTGATCTGAATTTGCCAGATCTGAGATTATCAGATTAATCCTGCAGCCATCGGCAGCCCGGTACTTAAAAATGGAACATACGTCACGAGCAGCAGTCCGGCCAGAATCGCGGCATAATACCACAGCATATACGGAATTGTTTTTGCCAGCGTGGTATTTCCTACCTTGATCGCTACAAATAAAGTGTTTCCAACCGGCGGTGTAATATTCCCGATACACAGGTTGTACACAAGAATCAGTCCAAAATGTACCGGATGCATGCCAAAGGTCTTTACAATCGGCAGAAACAGCGGTGTAAATATCAGAATCGCAGGTGTTACGTCCATAAAAGTACCGGCAATCAAAAGAATGATATTCATAATGAGCAGGATAATAATCGAATTATCCGTCAGCCCGAGCAGCGCGGCAGAGACAGCCTGCGGAATCTGCATAAATGCCATCACCCATCCTAAAATATTTGACACGCCGATCAGAAATACAACCATACCACTCATTTTAGCACTGTCCACCACGATTTTCCAGAAAGATTTTACCGTAATATTCCGGTAAAAAACACCTAAGATCAGTGCATATACGACTGCGATGGCAGAGCCTTCCGTCGCGGTAAAGACACCGATGACAATCCCGCCGATGACGATGACAATCAGTGATAACGCCGGAAGCGCACGCAGCGTAGCCACGCCGAGGTTTTTCCAGTCATATTTCCCTTCGGTTCCTTTGTAGCCTTTACGTTTTGCCAGAATAATGCCTACAATAATACAGCAGACTGCCCAGAGAATCCCCGGAATATAGCCTCCTAAAAACAATGCTGCCACAGAAGTTCCTCCGGATGCCAGTGAATAAGTAATGAGCGCGTTGGACGGCGGGATTAAAAGACCGGAAGGCGCCGAAGCCCCGTTTGTAGCTGCACATAATGCCGGATCGTATCCCTGCTCCTCCTCTCCGTCCTTTACCATGCTGCCGACTGCCGCCGCTGCTGCGGACGCAGAACCCGAAATCGCGCCAAACAGCGCATTGGCGCCTGCGTTAGTCACTAACAGCGCTCCTGGAAGCTTTCCGAGAATGGCCATTACAAAATCCACCAGACGCTTTGCGATGCCGCCCTGATTCATCAGGTTTCCTGCCAGAATAAAAAACGGTATCGCTGTCAGGCTGAATTTGCTCATACCGACAAACGTTCTCTGCGCCGCGGTCACGACAGATACATCCAGAGGAACCGTCTGCAGGATCGCAACCAGTGCGGAGATTCCGATCGAATACGCGATCGGCACGCCCAGCGCAAGCAGCAGAAGCAGAATTACAAGAATGATAACGAGTGACTGGATTGCCATTTACACCGCCTCCTTTTCTTTCATTGGATTTTTTAAAATATCCAGTATATTCAGAATCGTATAAATCATGTTCAGGACGCCGCACAATGGCAGAACAATGTAAAAAATACCGATCGGCACGCCTAAGGAAGATGTCATCTGCCCCATCGCCAGTGTGGCAATCTGTACCCCGCCGAACACAAGAATAACCGCGGAAAACAAAAACGCGATAATTTCCCCAAAACAAAGGAACCCTTTCTGCGCCGTCGCACTGAATTTTTCCACAATAATCGGAATGTTCATATGCCCACGCTCACTGGTGACAATCGATGCGCCAAGCAGACTCATCCATGCAAACAGATAACCTACGAGCTCCTCCGACCACGTAGACGGATTTTTCAGAACGTATCTGGTCAGAACCTGCCAGCAGGTTAAAATTACCATTGCAAGAAAGCTGATGCCTGCCAGTCCATTTAAAATCTTTGTAATCGTGTCACGAAATGCTTTCATATCCGCCCACCTCCTATTCTGCTTCCGACGGGTGATTTGCATTATGATCCTGAATCCTGTCATAAATAGGCTTCAGATCCGGATACTGCTCCAGCATCTCCGCATGCATCGCAGAGCACGTTTCCTGAAATGGCTTTGTATCCGGATAAAGGAACTGGACGCCCTGGTCATTTGCCGCCTTATCCTTTGCCGCTTCCACAGCTTTTACCCATTCTTCACGCTCTACTTCATTAATCAGCCGGAATCCTTCTTCAAATACCTGCCGGTCCTCTTCGGACAAATCATCCATAAATGCACAGTTGCCGATTAAGATATCCGGTATCATCTGATGCATATCATAGGAATAGTATTTGCAGACGTCCCCGTGGCCGTTGGAGGTCAGCGCCATCTCATTATTTTCCGCCCCGTCAATGACTTTGGACTGCAAAGCCGTATACACCTCGCCAAATCCCATCGGTGTTGCAGAACCGCCGAGCAGGTCCATCATACGCACATTGGTCGGAGACTGCTGGACACGAATCTTTAATCCTTTCAGATCCGCAGGACTTTCAATCGGCGTGGATACCGTATAAAAATTTCTCGTACCGGCGTCAATCCATGTCACCGCTTCAAATCCGGCCTTTTTGGTAGATTCAAAAATCGGATCTACAATCTCAGGATCATCCATCGACGTATGGTAGGCATCCGCCGAAGAGAACAGATATGGCAGGTTAAACAGTGTGTAATTTTCCGAAAATGTCTCTAATATGGAATTACTGGCCACGCAAAAATCAATCGCGCCTGTCTGTGTCAGCTGCACCATATCCGTCTGGGAACCGAGCAGCTCACTTGGATAAATCTCGATATTGTATTTGTCCCCAAGCTTACTCTCGACAAACTCCTCAAATTCCAGCAATGCAACATTCGTCGGATGGTCGGTCGCCTGATTGTGGCCGATGCGGACAATCTGCCTGCCGTCGCCGCTTCCACAGCCGCCAAGAACCGCGGCAAGCATCCCCGCACCGAAGATCACAGGTAATATTCTGCGATGTCGTTTCATTGTTACTTCCTCCTTTTCTGTATGTTTCTAAAAACAAACCGGCTTGCTTTTGATAAAACCAGTATATCAGAAAGACCGGCATGGAACGTGGTAGTTCCGGCTTGAAATATGGTGAATCTTGCTATATAATATTCCTTATATCCTTCTGTTTTATGCATTTTATCTAATATGAAAGGAGGTTTTTATGCATTATGTACAAAGAGGAATTTAATCCCTGTCAGTTTATGACAGAACGTTACTTTGAATTTCACCACACTTACAACGAGACACCTCCGACGGTAGGCTTTCACCAGCATCCATTTTATGAAATATTTTTCTTTTTAAATGGAAATGTAAATTATATTATTGAAGGAAAAAGCTACAATCTGCGTCCCGGAGATATTCTTCTGACCGGCAGTCTTGACATCCACCGTCCGGACATCCATCCCGGAAAGCCTTACGAACGGATTGTCATCTGGCTTTCCGATGATTTTTTCGGACATTTAAAAGACTTTTATGACGAAGACCTGACGGCCTGTTTTACCGATTCCGCCTTAAAAGACCACCGCCTGATCCGTCCGGACAATCAGAACATCCTCCATCTGAAAAAGCTCTGCGCCAGAATGTCTGAGGCAAAGCGCAGCAGGGAAATCGGAAGCTATGCGCTGACCTCCGCCTATCTGACAGAATTTCTCGTACATATCAGCCGTGCCTACTATGATACACCGGATTCTGTAAAAGAAGATATCGTGGAAAATGAACAGATCAACCAAATTATTGTATATATCAATGAGAATCTGACAGAAGATTTGTCGCTGGAGCATCTGGCAGGCAGGCTTTATATCAGCAAATCCTATTTGTGCAGACAGTTTAAGCAGTTTACCGGATTATCGCTGTATCAGTATATTATGAAAAAAAGACTGACAGTATCCAGAAATATGCTGCGCAATGGCTCTCCGGTGCTGGATGCCTGTTTTCAGTGCGGGTTTGGGGAGAACATAGCCGTCCTAGACGGGATTGTTGCCAAATCGTTATAATGCGGG
>CANTHI010000411.1 GCA_947653505.1 uncultured Eubacterium sp. | reverse complement strand
CAGGGCCGGTTCCCTCATCCAGCGTCCGGGAGGCCAATATATGCTATCAGATTTTTTCTCCCAGCGTCCGGATAGCCAGTACGCAACACTTTTATGTAAATTGTTGCATTTTCCGCTTATGTTCACGCCTATGAAGACAGCCCCTGCACATTTCCGGCCATGAATAGCAGCCTTAATGCGTTCCTGTTTACATACTGCGGTTCACTTCATAGCTACAAGCGTTGCATCCTCTTTCTGGAAGTAGTCGTCCATATTGCTGCTGAATCCGGCTGCTTTCCAAGCCTGTTCAAATGTAATATCTTTTCTGTTGCTTAAATAGACAAATGTACTGTCTTTTGCAGCATTGTTCATCCTTCCGGTAATTTCTAACCGGTACTGATAAGTATCTGTATCGGTTTTCCATGTGCCGTCGCTCATTTTATAGTATCTGGCCATAGTAATCATAGGGTCTGCAGCAGATTCTGCGTCAGTTGCTTCATAAGCCCTGATTACGAACGGGTCTTTGTGTGAGCATATGTACAGGGTAAATAGCAGGCATATAACAAAAGCTATACGGATTATTTTTTTCATAGAGTCTTCTCCTTTCCGATTTTGTTTATACGGCCAGAGATATCGCTGGTCCGTCAGTTTTCTTTGTTAGTAACAGGATAACATAATCAGGCGTGGATTGCTATCAGATTTCGTGTTTTTTCTGATTTTACGAACAGCTGGTACATCGGTCACTAAATATCTCAAGGTTCACTAGAAAAACAGCTGGATGAGGAAACCTGCCCTGTTTCATTGTGACTTTGGAAGAATGTCAGAAACTCTTAATATTCTGCTCTATACACAGGCGGCGAAGCCGAAGCGGCACCTTTAGCTGCTGGCGGAACCAGAAGCGAAGCAGGTGTCGCGCCCGTCCGGTACCACAGAGTAAATGCAGAATGTCCGGGAATCCAGCATATAACTCATTCCCTGACATCTTGCATCTTTTCCACAGATTACTTATAATAAAACAAAAGAAACCAAATAAAACTACACAGAAGAAAGGAAGCGCAAACCTATGTTTACATTTAACTATCATGCCCCTACAAACATTCTCTTTGGCAGAAACACAGAATCCCGTGTCGGTGAGCTGGTTGCAGAAAGCCGCTGCAAAAAAGTTCTGATTCACTATGGGAGCGGCAGTGTGATCCGTTCCGGCCTTCTGGAGCGAATACAGGCTTCGCTTGATGAAAAAGGGATTCCTTACGTAATGCTCGGCGGTGTTGTTCCGAACCCGCGGCTGTCGCTTGTTTATCAGGGCATTGAGCTGTGCAGAAAAGAACAGGTGGATTTTATCCTCGCGGTTGGCGGAGGCAGTGTCATTGATTCGGCGAAAGCCATCGGTTATGGAATGACAAACGAAGGTGATGTATGGGATTTTTATGATCATACAAGGCAGGCAGACGCATGTCTTCCGGTCGGCGTTGTACTCACGATTGCTGCCGCCGGAAGCGAAATGAGTAACAGCAGTGTCATTACCAAAGACGACGGAATGATCAAACGCGGATACAACAATGATATCTGCCGCCCTGTTTTTGCGATTATGAATCCGGAGCTTACGATGACGCTGCCTGCTTACCAGACAGCCTGCGGATGTACGGATATTCTGATGCATACGATGGAACGGTATTTTACAAATGGCGGAAATATGGAGCTGACGGATGCGATTGCGGAAGGTCTGATGCGCACGGTTATGAAAAATGCCCTGATTTTAAGGGATGAGCCGGATAACTATGATGCAAGAGCCGAAGTTCTTTGGGCTGGCAGCCTGTCGCACAACGGACTGACCGGCTGCGGCAACGACGGTGGTGATTTTGCCACACACGGGCTGGAACATGAGATTGGCGGTATGTTTGATGTCGCGCATGGAGCCGGACTTGCGGCAATCTGGGGCAGCTGGGCGCGGTATGTAAAAAATGACTGTCTGCACCGGTTTTACCAGTTTGCGGTAAAGGTCATGGGGATTGCGGATACCGGTTCCAGAGAAGAGACTGCGTTAAAAGGCATTGAAGCTATGGAAGATTTTTACCGCAGTATTCAGATGCCAACAAATCTGAAGGAGCTTGGCATCACGCCGACAGATGAACAGCTGAAAACAATGGCTCATATGTGCAGTGTGGCAGCTGGCGGCCTGAAAGGTTCTGCGAAAAAACTGACAGAAGAAGATATGTTAAAAATTTACCAGATGGCAGCCGGTAAATTATCATGATTTTCTAAGACCAAAATGCAGCCATTCTGATCATGTGCTGCATTTTGGCTTCTGTTAATTTAATGTATATTTCACAATATCCATACATACAGCCCCATCCGCAAAAAACGAGATTCCATCCGCATCCTGCTGCGTATAAAATGTCGCCGTTATAACCTGCTCCCCGTCATTGACAAATACCTCCACGCTGTAGCGGTCCAGAATCAGGCGCAGCCTGAGACACCCGTCTGTATGGTTCACAAGACTTCTTCTCTGGTGAATCACTGCCCGTCTGGAGCCGGAAAATTTGCGGTCGATTTTTAATACGGACTCTTCCGGATGAAAGCTTAGTGATGTATGATATTGTTCATTTTGTGCAAACCAGACTGCAAATTTCCGGTATAAGCGTTCCCCTCCGGCTGGACGGATGCGAAGCTCCAGATCAACCGTACGTCCCCGTATGCCCTCCAGCTGCATGCTGCCTGTAATATATACATTCCGATATGCGGTTTTTCCGCTGCGCATCAGCTCCAGTTCGCGTACCGGCTGCTGATACAGCCTTCCGTTTTTCACATGCAGCTCTCTTGGCAGGCTCATCTGTCCATACCATAGCGAATGTTTGACCGTACGCAGCGTGCACGTATCCCAGTTCTGCATCCATCCTGTCATAATCCTTCTGCCATCTGGAGAAAGAACTGTCTGCGGTGCATAAAAATCAATTCCGTAATCAACAGACTGGCTGCGTTCTTCAGTAAATGTATCGGTTTTGTCGTCATATGTTCCAATCAGGCAGAGCGTACCGTTTCCATTGTGATACTCAAAGTCCTGCGGCATCATATCCTGCGGGCTTGTCAAAAGTACCTGTTTTCCATCCAGCGCAAAAAAATCCGGACATTCCCACATCAGTCCAAAGCGCCGGTTATTTGCGCATAATACTTTTTTATAGTTCCAGTGAAATCCGTCCGGACTCGTAAATAATAATATCTGTCCGCTGCCATCCGCCGGACGGTTTCCTACGATACAGCAGTAAGAACCATCCGCTTTCTGCCAGATTTTTGGATCACGAAAGTCAGATCTGCTGCATCCTGCAGGCAGATCTTTCCCTTCAAGTACCGGATTATGCTCATATTTTTCATAATCCATACCATCACCGATAGCCAGACACTGTGTCTGCACTTCACGCAGCTCCCCGTTTTCCTGCCGTTCTTTTACTACGCCGGTATACATCAGAAGATGTCTGCCATCTGTCATTTCTATGGCACTCCCGGAAAAACAGCCGTCCCTGTCGTAAGATGCATCCGGTGCCAGCGCGGCAGGCAGATATTCCCAGTGCAGCAGATCCCTGCTGACCGCATGGCCCCAGTGCATCGGTCCCCAGTGGGAATCATACGGATGATACTGGTAAAACATATGATACTGTCCAAGATACCATGAAAAACCGTTTGGGTCATTCATCCAGCCGGTTCTTGCAGACAGATGAAAAACCGGACGTTCTTCCGGTCTGATATTTGCTGCATATGCCGTTTCATAATTACGCGCATCCTGTAAGGTCTGATCTGTCATAGCCTTTTCCTTTCCTTATTCTAAAACAGAGCTTATTTGTATTTCCAGATTTTCTGATTATTATTCTCAGATTATAACACATATATGAAAATATGCAATGCTGTATAAATGAACCATTTACATAAAGTGTTACATTCTGGCTGCGCAGACGCTGGGAGAAGCACTAAATCAGATTACCGGAATATTTATGTATGAATTGTACAAATTGATACAGCATTGCATATTTTCATAT
>CANTHI010000410.1 GCA_947653505.1 uncultured Eubacterium sp. | reverse complement strand
ATTTGTCCATCCAAAAACAGCCTCCCGACCCAGATCCCTTAATACTATACTATTTTGGCATCATTTTATCACATGTTTGTATTTGTTGCAAGTATTTAAGCCTTTCATAACCGGATCCGTGTCTGACGAAACAGGATCCGGTAATGAAAGGCTTAGGCAAATAACATTCCCTATGGCTGGTCAGGCAGGACGTCGTCAGTCTTTAAAAATCGCCTTAAAATATTCATAACGATCATCTCTTACAAGACCCATCGCATATGGATTCGATCCATTAAAATTGCACTGCGGGATACACCACTGATTTTCTGCCTGTGCGTTACAAATATCATATCTTTCCACAGAAAATGCATTTTCGGAATGTCTGGTCCGTTTACTGAGCTTCTTCATACGCTTGCCTCCTTTCGTCCGCCATCCGGCCGCTTTCTTCATTCTTTTTTCCGGCCAGATAGTTCTATGTTTATAGTTCTATTATAGCATCCGTTTTACAATTGTCAATGTACTTTTTCATGTTTTATTCCGTCAGATATATTTTCGCATAATTTTCAAATTCTTTCAGGCAGTCTTCATATTCCGCCTCACCCTCCAGATACGGGATCATCCGTTCTATAAATTTACGTGAAATTTCATTTAGAAACATCACCGCTCCCGGATTTTTCAGATACTCCAGATACTCCTCCGTGAATGCAGCGCTGACCGTTCCTGTCTCAACCCCTTCCTCTTTTCCGCTGCTGAACGCATCGGCGATGATCCGCTCCACATGCGCGTCAATCACTGATATTAACACCGGCACCTTATCCCTCATGGCCGACATCTTCGTCTGCGCATCCTCATCCATTAAAATACGCAGCATATTCCATGCCTGCTCCTTATTTTCGCTGTTTGCACGGATTCCCGCATATTCGCTGATCTGTGCAATCGACGTCCCATCCCCTTTCGAAACTGGTATGATAACCGGCGTTTCCTTTGCCGCAATGGCCACAGCAGGATACCAGACCCCTCTGGGATTAAACGGTGCCGTAATATAGGCCCTGCGGTCCAGAATGGCCGTCCCCGGACTGATGTCTCCTTTCTCCCTCATGGAAGACGCCGTATTGTCCTCTTCATATATATTCCGGTATGCCTCGCAGGCCGCTTTCAGTTCCTTCGGATCTGTCCCGATTTCTCCGGTAGCATAATCCATAAAACTGCCTTTCAGCTGCTGCGGGAAAAATATGAACATGGAACAGTCCGCCAGAATCCGCTGCTGATAATCTGTTTCATACAGACCGGAAATCTGCTGCATGAGCGACAGCATATCCGTACAGGCGCCGATGTCAAATCCTGCTTCTCCAAGCGCCTCCCTGGAAGACAGGACGAGCTGTACGTCATAATTCAATGGCATAACATACTGTGTGTCATGAAACCGTCCGCCTTCCATTACTCCTGATACGTACCGGCTGCTGTCCCATTCCTTATCTGAAGACATATATGCATCCAGCGGCGCAAACGCGCCAGCCGCCATAAATTTATCCACATCGTCAATCCCGAGGCTGGTAAACAGCAGCAGATCCGGACCTTCTCCCGCCATCATCTGCGTCTTTGCTTTCTGCGTGACACTTAAAGGTTCGTTCATGCCATAGCTTGTAATCTCCAGCTCTACATCCGGCCATGCTTCCTTAAAATCCTCAATCGCATCTTTATAATAACTCTGCTGGTATTCGCTCATATAGATGTTCAGCCTGTTCTGCTTCTTTCCGCAGGAACCAGTCAGGCAGCCCAGCAGCAGAACTGTTATGGACAAAACTGCCCTGCCATATATTTTATTCCTGTTTTTATTTTCTTTCATAGCGCACCTTCTTTTTTTCTGCATCCGTCATGCTGCAGCTTTTTTCTGCACCCGCTTAGATAAAACACAAGATTTATTTCTTATTTTATTTCTTATTTTTATTTCTTATTTTACCGGCTCACATCCGGCTGCACGGACTGCCTCTTCATATCCGTCTTCCTTTAACGCCGCGGCACAAAACCCAAAGGCTTCTTTTTTCAGAGCGGACTTGTCGGAAATCAAAAACCCATACCGGCGGTCTTCTCTGCCTTCCCTTTTCTCTGTCCCATACAGCAGCCCTATCGGACTGCCGGACAGATCCAGCGTCTGCGGCTTTTCTCCCTCTGTCTCCAGATATGGCGTCAGGTCTGTTGGAATCCTGCCAAGACTCATGGAACCGCCAGCTTCTATCGCATCCAGACTGTCTAAAAAAATATCCATTCCTGCTCCGGCCTGTTCCATCTGCTCCTGATATAAAATAAAAGAAAACTTATAACCTGATAACGGAACAAGCTGGATATGCAGCTGATCGTCGGAATACCGTGCCGCTGCGTCTGACAGCCATTGATACAGCGGATACGCGCTGCCCATCCCGTGATCTCCAAATCCGACTGTCAGCACGTCCTTTTGGGCTGTACCTATACTGCCGCCTGCTTCCATCTCCGATACAGCAGTATGGTACACCGCGTCAGTCACAGCATCCCTCGCACAGGCCAGAAAGCTTTTACCTGCCTTACTCTCCGCAGCGATGATCTCTGCCCTGTCCGCATATTCCGGATATACCGTCCGGTCAATCTGCGATGCCTGTGCCTCAAGCTGATTTTTCCAGTATGCTTTGATCCCCAGAGCCGGATATGTCTGATGCACCAGTGAATTATGCACAAAAACAGACTGAAAAAACCGCAGAAACGCACAAGCCTCTTTTGGATGATCCGTATCTGCATTTACTGCCGCAGCCTGCGTAACCACCGCGCGCACTTCCCCGTCCCAGGCAGGAACCGCCAGAAACACGATCCGGTCTGCACCAGGCAGCGCCGTATTCTGCGCGAGTCTGGACTTTTGTTCAAAACCGCACCCGCTGAGCAGGCTTTCTCCGGATTCTAAGGATTCATACGGTCCGAAAAAGCCCTTTTCCGTGCCGGAACATTCCCTGGCCCTGGCAAGAAGCTCTTTCAGCCCTTCTATCTCCTGGCCCGCGCCATCCTCGTCCGGCATCTGCGGCATGGCATACCGTTCCAGCCAGTCCACGGTACGGACATCCTCAAAGATCTGTTTTCCCGAAGCTTCCGCTGCAGACAGCATCTCCTCCAGAAACTCCTCCAGTGTACCATACCTGCTCTCCGGATCCGTACCGGCCTCTTCCAGTGCATCCTTAAGGCCAAACACAACCGGACACTGTACATAGACCGGAAGAATATACTGCTTCCCATTCATCTGCCCCTGCTCCAGTGTACCGTCCAGATAGTCCGTGTCACGATACCCGAGATATTCCCGTGTGACGTCTTCTTCCAGTTCCAGCAGATTTCCGCTTTCCATCAGCGCCCGCATATCAATCCCGTTTGCCTCATCCATCAGGATCAGATCCGGTCCCCCGCCTTTTTCCAGCGCCGCAGCCAGTTCCTGCCGCAGCTGTTCCCCTGTCAGATAGCTTTTATCCTCCAGTTTACAGCAAAACTCCGGATAGTAAGACCCATATTCAGCCATTCCTTCCTCCCGTCCGCGTACATAAGCATAAAGCGCCATTCGTACAGACAGTTCATTGCCGGAATCCACCCATATGGTAAGCTCCGGTTTGTCCGGTTCTTCCTGACGCCTTGCAGTCTTATCCGGAACATCATACGCAAAGACCATTAAAATAATCAGAAATGTCGCAAGGACCGCCGTCCTGCATAGTTTCCTTTTCCGTTTACCCATCCCCGTCTCCTTTCCACTGGTTCATACCCTGCCTCACAGACTGACTGTTCATACACATCCAATTTGTATCTATTTCAATTCCACTTTTGTAGACAATATTACCATATTTTATCAATTAAGACAAGCTAATCCTAATTTCCATACGGCTAAATGGCCCGCCTGACGTTACTTTTCACGGGTCAGGAACGCGCAGGGTCTGCCCCACTGGGCATCAGCTGCGCATTCCGTGAGAACATGATTCAGGAGTGAGGGGCGATTTTGCGAAGCAAATTTTCCATATCGCCCCGAA
>CANTHI010000409.1 GCA_947653505.1 uncultured Eubacterium sp. | reverse complement strand
TAAATCCACTCGACCGGAGGACGGATAAACTCCGTAGAGTTATTGGAACCGGTCAGTACATACCGGATATGATGCTTTACCGCAAAATTATACAGTCCGGAATAGATGGCATGATCCTGTGGAAAATCGCAGGATGATATGGATGATTTGAAAAATGCCAGCTGAAGATCTGCCATTTCTTTCCAGTTTACGACCTCGGTATACAGGTCCAGATCCAGTCCTTTCACTATTTTTTCAATATTTTCCACGGCGACATTCAGGCACCATCCGGCATCGATCAGGTATGCCAGCGGCCTCAGATGCATGACCTCTTTCACGATATATGCCAGATAGGAGCTGTCAGCGCCCCCGCTTAATCCCAGCAGACAGTCATAGTCTCTGCCTTTTCCCGCTTTTCTTATTTTTTCTGCTATTTTTTCCAGCTCATCATATCTGTTTTCCTGTGGTTTCCAGTATGGCCTGATACGCCTGTCATAATTTCTGCAGTGATCGCAGAGACCGTCCGCATCAAAAGTGATTTTGGAATCCGTCGTATCCATGACACATCTGGAGCATCGTTGATATTTTCTCATTCTGCTATTCCTCACAGCTGTTTTTTGGCAAATCAGAATCTGACAGACAGTCTGCCGCCCATTCCTGTGGTCCGTCTCCGATCTGTACACGCAGCAGCGTCACAGTATTTCCGTCCGCGCAGGTCACTGCCCTGCCGCCGGAAACAGGCCCGTCTCCCAGAGCAGCTTTCCATACATACACCTTTTTTCTTCCTCCTTTTGGATCATCCAGATAGAAAAACGCTCCGGGATACGGGGCTGCCTGTGCCCGTATATGGTTATAGATTTCCAGTGCCGGTCTTTGAAAGTCAAATTCCCCATCGGATGGCTTTCTTCGCGGATAATGTGTGGCTTTGGAATCATCCTGCTTTTTCCCATCCAATTTTCCTTCCACCCAGTCTGGCAGATGCTGTTCCAGGATCGATACCGCCGCTTTTGCCACCTTGTCGTATACGGTCTTTACATCATCATACAGTTCGATCCGAAATGATTCCTGCGCATAAATCAGGCCTGTATCATACTGCATTTCCATTTTGAAAAAAGTGTCTCCCCACTGGCTTTCCCCATTCAGTATCGCCCAGTTGACACAGGCCGCGCCGCGCCCTTTTGGCAATGGCGCCGGATGCTCCCCGATACATGCATACGCAGGAATCTCCAAAAGCTCCTGTTTAAATTTCTGGGACCAGCCGGACTGGATGATAATGTCAGGCCTGCAGTTTTTCAAAAAGGAAATGCATCCGTCCTCATTTACATTTTCACAATAATACACAGGCAGTCCGTATTTTTGTGCCAGATCCAGATAGGAATCATAGTTTGCTTTCCCAACCGCCGCTTTCGGACTCAGATTCACCACGCCCGACAGTCTGACGTCCTGTAACGCTTTCCTGTTTCTGACTGCTTCTATCAGAGCACGCCCGACATTTGTGCATGCAATGAATACGACGTTTCCCATAAATACCTCCTTCATAATAGTTCAGATAACCCATTGAACTGTTACCCTCCTTCATACCCTTCCAGGATTTCTGCAGTCATCCATCAGATATTTCTGTACCATAAACCCTTCCGCATACAGGACCTTATTTGCATAACCCCATACATAATTGCGCTGCATATTTGCTTCAAACAGGGCATTGTTGCGGTTATGATCTCCGGTATACTGAAACAGGGCTTCCCTCTTTTTATCGATATATGCGGATATATCTACAAAAAACGTAGGTGTAAACGGATGCGGTGAAATATACAGATTTCTCTGGTAATAAAACACATTCTGGCAGTGTCTGGCCGCGGTCAGGCAGATTTTGGAAGCTTCTATATGATCCTGATTTAAATCATCCAGATAGTGGATGAATACCGTATCGATCTCATACTGATATAAAAGATCTTCCACGCGCTGCATGACTGCTGTCTCATAAAATAAATGGGTACAGTGCACCGGTTCAAATTCTGTAATCTCCCTGACACCCAGCACCCCGCAGGCTAATGCACTTTCCCGCACGCTTGTCTCATATTCTACCTGAATGCGCAGATGACTGGACTTTGTAACATTATCTGTCAGTGTCAGCTTATACACCTGTTTTCCTTCTGCCGAAAGCTTTGCCGCTGTTCCTCCCGCGCCCAGTTCCGCATCGTCATAATGTGCGCCGATAATCAGTACATTTTGCATGATCTGTATCTCCTTTGTTCTGCATATATTTCCTGAAATATACGTCCATCTGGTCCATCAGCCTGCTCTTTTCAAAATGTTTCAGATAATAATTTCTGGCATTTTTTCCCATCCTGCAGACCTCTTTTTTTCTGTCCATCAGAAACCGGACAGCCTGTGCCAGTTCCTCTTCCTTTCCAAAGCCGCAGCAGATGCCACAGTCAGCGGATGCCAGAATCTTTTCTGTCTCGGCTCCTGCAGATGCCAGAATGCATTTGCCACATGCCATATAGCTTTGCAGCTTTGCGGGAATCGTCTTCGGATCCGGATAAGACAGATATGCCACATCACAGCGGGCCAGCATGGCTGGTATCCTCCCTGCATCCTGTCTGGGAATCAGTATAAACTTATCTTCAGCCTTTTTTTGTGCAATGCTCTTTTTGAAAGCATCCTCATAGCGGCCGCTGCCGACCATTACAAATGTCACGGCTTCTTCTTTTAAAATAACAGCTGCTTTAGGCAGAATATCCAGTCCCTGCGCATATCCGATGTTTCCCGTAAAGACGATTTTGAATGAATCATCGTCCGGTATTTCCGGCACCAGATGTTCCTTTAAAACCTGACTGGCATCCAGCGGCTGATAAAATTCTTCTGCATACTGCGGCCAGTAATGCACCTTTTTTGGCGACACCCGTACCCTGCGGCTGATAATAGCAGATACAAAGCTTCTGCTCGTTGCAAATATTTCATCCGTATGTCTGTAGATATAATCCACCATACAGTCAACCGGCTTTAGCAGCGCAGGATGGTGGATGCCTGTTACAAGCTCTACATTTTCAGGCCACAGATCCTGTGCATAGAGGAATACCGGCACCTGATGCTTTTTCCCGTACCAGACTCCGGCCAGTGCCTGTGTCATCGGACTGACTTCAAAAATAAACACCAGATCTGCCCGGATGCGGGTGAGCATATTCCACAAAAATCCACTTGCCACAAAAGAAATATAATTTCCTGCCATGCCAGCCAGCCCTGTCCCTCTTGGCAGAACCGGAATCCGGATAATACGGATCCCATTCCACCTTTCACAGCGTTTTTTGGTATAACCATACCCCTCATAAAACCTTCCTGCCGGATAATTGGGAATCCCCGTCAGCACAGTTACCTTACAGCCTCTTCTGACCCATTCCACCGCCATATCGTTAATCCGGAATGCTTCCGGATAAAAATACTGGGAGATTATAAGAATGTGCATCATACCTTACCACCGTCAAGCACCAGCGCACCGGTAACGTTAATCCCGTTTTCCATAAAGAATCTCATTTCTTCGTCCATATTGTGCCGCGTTGTCTGATCCAGTCTGCACAGCAGCAGCACATGTTCCGATTCCAGCAGCATATCCCACTTGTCCGCGTCAGATACTCCATTTTCCGCCAGACGGATCAACAGCTCTCCTGACCCGGACTGCTTTGTAAAACGTTCCATACACGCCTGTTCCTGTTGTCCCAGATAAAAATCCGAAACGATGCACAGCTTTTTTATCCCCTGCTTTTTGCATGCCAGGCCGATCCGCTGCATCGCTGCATCCTGATGTCTCTGTGTATCTTTATCCAGCCGGATGCATCCAAAGACCGGAAAGGTATACCGTGCCCTCATTTCTTCCACACTCTTTATGGTATCTTTCAGCAGATACCGGCAGGCATAAATACCGCACCAGACAAATGCCCCGCAAAGCAGGCCCAGCAGAATATACCGGATACGGATACCGGAGCTTTCTAAATCTGCCCTGTTTTTATTCTTGCCAGATACTTTCAGGGATTT
>CANTHI010000408.1 GCA_947653505.1 uncultured Eubacterium sp. | reverse complement strand
GTATCAGTAAATTTACAGCAAATGTATTAGCTTCAGTTTCTATTTTTGAATCCGTAATAAAACACTATTGCCTGATTCAAAAATAGAAACTGAAGCTAATACATTTGCTGTAAATTTACTGATACCAGATGAAACTATCATAGAAATTATTGATAATCAGAACTGTACACTGGAATACATGTCAAGAATGCCTGGATATAACCAGAAACTAATTGAATTGAGATTGAAAAGATTTGATATTGATAAGAAATAGATGTTACAATCGTATATGGTTTAGTATATGAAAAAACAGAACAAAAAGCCTCTGTATGACGTTTTTAGAAGTTCAAAACGGATAATTATACATTGGTGACATTAAAAACGCATACAAAGCCGATTAAAATTGAAAAAATGGGGATAAAAAACATCCCCATTTCCTAAATTAACGCTTGCAAATGAGCAAGGTATCATTTATAATCAGATTAGAACAGCCAAAGGGTATTAGCGCATCCGATGGTTGTCAACGGAAACTTAATCTTATGAATTATTAAGTTGTAAGGCTATCCCCTATTGCAGTAGGAGATAGCCATTTTACTTTTTATGATGGTTGTCGAGATAAGATAAAGCTGCAAAAATAACCAGCTTATAGCACATTTTCGTAGTGAATGGTATATTATTTTTATAATAATTTGCTCTTAAGTCCGCACCGCCGTGGACAAATCCCCTCCCCCTGCATCCAGCTACAAAATCTCCCCAAAGAAAAACGCTTTCTTCGCCTCCGTATCCAGAATCCGGACCGGTTTATACTGTCCCGTCTCCATCCCCTGCGTCATTAGATGCTTCTGATACCGTAACGATGCTCCCTGCCTTAAAAAATATACCGCAGGCATTCCGATCTCTCCGAGAATACGGCAGTCCTCATAGTCCAGATGCTGCCGCCGGAGCATCACGTCCATTGTCTGCGCGGCTTTGTCCAGCCGCTCCGGCATTGTATCTGTATCATCCAAAGACGCTTCCAGCAGCACAATATATCTGGCCGGAATCTCATCCATATCCGGATAAATACAAAACTCACTGATTGCGATGCCATATGTATGCGCAAATGCTTCCACTGCCCTTGCGATATTCTCCATATCCATCTTTTCTCCCGCGATATTGACGCACTGTACACTGCGGTAGCAGAACTTTACGACCGGGGCCTTATGATAAAAATCAACGATCTCGATCACATCTTTCATCCGGTAACGGTAAAATCCGGCAGTTCCGGTCACGATCAGTTCATATTTTTTTCCAGGCTGCACCTGCGCGGCCCCGCAGATCTGACCAAAATCCTCCTGACCTGCCGGCAGAAATTCAAAAAAACCTGTTCTGGGTGTCAGTACATACGCATCTGGCTGGCTGACACCATACGCTGTACCGAAAATGCCTTCTGACGCGGCATAAATAAAATAGTGAAATGGAATCTTTCCGATATCCTTTTGCAGTTTTTTCATATGGGCCGCAAACACTTCCCCGCCGATCGCCATCACAAACCGGAGTTCCGGCCAGATGCGTGGTACAACCGGCATATCAAAGCCTTTTTGAAATTCCGTGCGCAGATACGCGGCCCGGTCAGGGTCCGGCTGCAGCTGTGCCTGCAGTCTCATGCGGATTTCCTGTGGCACATCCACGGTCTGGCTGATGGAACCCGCTGCAATATCATCCACCAGAAGCGCCCAGTTTTTTTTCAAATAATGCAGCAGGTTTACAATCTGATGCACATAAACCGCTTCGATCGCCGTAACGTCTGCGCAGGCAAGCGCAAACCGGAGTTTTAAATAGTTCATATCCATCTGGCATACCGGAAAAAGCACTTCCTGCGGCGATGTATATCTGTCGCAGTCAAAGCTGCCCCGCTCCCATTCCCGCTGAAACACGGCGTTTGATACTAGCAGCGTCTGTACGCCGTCCTGCAGCAGGCGGCAGCGGATTTCATGCAGCAGGAAAATCCGGCCAAAAAGCTCTTCGTTTTTTACCGGCATTCCTTCCTTTTTATAATACTCTGTCAGCATCCCATAAGCACATCCATAAGCGTAACGCCCGTAATGACTGATCCCCTTTTCCGTCATCGGAATCTGCTTGCGCGCGCCGGTCGTTCCTGATGAAATCATATAATACCGGACCGGATATGCCGTGATCAGATTTTTCTCCCCTCCTGCCAGCATCCGCTCCACATATTCCTCATAATCCGTATAATCTGTAACCGGTACCTGCCTTTGATACGCTTCCACCGAGCGGATCTGGTCAAACCCATACCTTCTGCCGTATTCCGTATCCCGGTTTTCCTTTAAAATCCCAAGCAGCGTATTTTTTTGTACCTTCCAGAAATTCCTGGCATCCTGCTCCAGTTCTGATAAAACATCATTTGTCATTCTATTCTCCTAAATCATCGTCTTTGCATACGGCGGCCTGCACAGTACGGTAAACATTCCTGCCAGAACCAGATACACAGCTCCAAAAACCGCCAGATAAATCCTGCTTCCATCCGGCTGGATCATCAGGTTGTACAGCATCGGACATAAGATCTGCACACCGCTTCCTGTCATGTGAAACACCGTAAGCATCCCGGCTGTCTGCGATTTGTCCGCTGCCAGCGCTGTAAAATGACTCGTTACCGAAGGCGTGCCAAAGCCGTCAAACAGCCCCATCACAGCCGCCGACATCATAATGATCCACAGATGATTGCCGGCTAAAAGCAGCAAAATTCCGCCGGCTGCCAGAAACAGCGCCACTGACGCGCAGAAAAACACGGATTTCTTTCTGGCGGCATGTAGCATAACCATACCCAGATATACGCCTGCCAGCCCGTTAATGAGATATACATAGCTCGATGCAACCGCGCTTTGTCCGATCTGATTCATATACGATGGAATAAATGCCACCACATACATCAGTCCGACATTTAACGGAACACATCCAAACAGCAGCGTCAGCAGCATTTTCGGATTTTCCAGAATGCCGGAACGGCTCCCATACTCCTGCGGCACGTTTTCTGCTGCTTCCACCGGTGCTGCCATCTCTCCCTTCATCTGTGCCATCAGCTTCCACGGCATGGTAAACACCGCCCACAGGCATAAAATCACAAGTATCAGCGCCGTAAACATATAATTTGCCTGATAGCCCAGCGCCTGTGCAAAAATCCCGCCCAGGGAAGATCCGATCGTAATCCCGCCCAGAAGTCCCGCATTTAATTTGCCGCAGTTTAAGCTAAAGCTTTCTTCATCCGCGGAGCCTGCCGCAACGATATCGTTCAGCCAGTATTTCGCGAAAGCAAATCCAATCCCGCAAAATACACGCAGACCTATCAGCAGATATGGCGACGATACTGTCATGCATGCCAGATTTCCCAAAATCAGAAATGGAAATACAAAATAAAGATACCGGTCCGGGCGCAGTTTTTTATATACTTTCTGAATAACAGCAGACGCACCCAGTACGGATACCAGCTCTACGGTCAGGGGCAGAGAGGCGCTGGCGGCTTTGGACAGCCCGAATACCGAAGCATCCCAGGAACGCATCAGCACCGCCGCATACGGCGTACTTGTATAAATAGCCGTATAAGTCAGAAAAGAAAGCACACGGATTTGTGAAGATATCCCCTCAGACTGTCTTTCATTTTTCTGGTTGAAATCCTTTGAAATCCGGACTGTCAGAATCCCGGCCATATTGGTCAGCTCATAAGTGATCATCAGACAGACCGCAAAGACCGCGCCGAACGTCAATGCCATCAGACTGATCTTTTCGGTGATATATGCCTGATTGATCTCCACTTTCAGATATGCCGTGCCCGAACCCGCATCCAGCATAATGATCTGCTCCTGTTCATTTCCGGCAGCATCTTTTTGTGCTTCCCTTGCTGTCAGCAGGGTAATTTTGTGGATCGGCTCTGACGTTTCTTCCCTTTCCTTTATATAACTATCCACACGGTACAGCTGGTCTGCATCCAGTCCTTTTTCCAGCAGCCCTTCTACCGTATTCTGTATGGAAACTGCCTCC
>CANTHI010000407.1 GCA_947653505.1 uncultured Eubacterium sp. | reverse complement strand
TCTGATGTGCAATGTTGATAGATTGACAATCAGTGAATACATATTACGGGTTTTGAAAATTCATCATCGAATCACTCAAATCCACCCTTTCAGAGACGGTAATGGCAGAAGTTCCAGAGCATTGTTAAATTGGATGTTGAGAAAAAAGGGACTGCCGCCAATATATTTTAAATTTACAGAGAAAGAGTTATATTATGAGGCATTGGAAAGTGCAGACAAGCATGAAAGTTATTCTAAATTATTGCGGGTAACGATTAGAGAACTATTTAGAACAATAATGAAAGAAAAATAACAGTAAAGGACTTCTTCGGAAGTCTTTTTTATGTATAAAAGAAAGTTTTAATATTCTGCCAGATACACAGGCGGCGAAGCCGGAGCGGCACCTTTCGCTGCTGGCGGAGCCAGAAGCGAATGAGGTGGCGTCTGCATAGCCACAATGTAATACATTATGTAAATGGTTGCATTTTTTCCTAAGTTCGCTCCTATGAAGCCGCTTCCCTCTCCCGCAAAATCGTATCAACAAGAAAACCAAAACACCCCAGCACATACACCGAAATGATTTTTGGAAGAACCAGCCGCACCGAATATTGATCAGCCGGATAGACCAGATAGTTAAAGCTGTTCAGTAAAAACAGCGCAATCGTAAATGCAAGCGCACACAAAAACCTTCTGCGCGTCGGTTTCAGCACATATCCGAGTATTAAAAACGGAACTGCCGGATACAGATAGCGTGACATCATCTGTGTGGCAAAGCAGACAGTTCCGCTGACCAGTACCGCACCCAGCATCGGATAAATATCCGTACGGCCGCGGCTTAAATAGAACAGTACACTGCACAAAAGCACAAGCAGCACAATAAAAATGGCTCCCCAGACTTCACAGGTAAATGGGCCAAAATATAGCTTTTCAGACAGATAATTATAGCCCATCAGATTCCAGAAATTGTAAGTATTCTGGCTGGCGAGACCATAGCTTTTCAGGGAATTTGTAAAGTTAATGAGAATGCCGCCTTCGTAAAAGGTTCCTGATGAAGCATCCCACACAAAAGGGAGATAGCTCAGGAACATACAAAAGATAGCAGAAGATGCGGCCAGTACATGCTGCCGGAATTTTTTCGGGCTGAAACCGGTAAGGAATACTTCCTGTATCACGGCACAGATCATGACAGGCGTTATGAAAATTGTCTGAAATTTGCACAGGATGGCGGCCGCAAAAGTAAAATAAGACAGTTTCAGCCGGCGTTCACAGACCAGCATGACGGTCAGGAGCATAAAAAATACATAAAGCGCATCAATCTGGCAGATATAAGAAGTGATGAGCAGATAAGCAGGATTTAGCAGGGTAAGCAGCAGGACCGGAATCGTCTGCCCGTGTGGCAGGCGTTTTTTCGCGCAGCGGTACAAAAGCCCTGCCATGAAAAACTCGCATAAAATGCCGGGCAGCTTCATTACAAGAAGAAACGGTTCACTTGTATAACTGATAGGAATATGAAAAAGCTTCACAAATCCGGAAATTATATAATAAATATAGTTAAATAAAGGCGGATAATAAATACCCTCGTTTGCATAAAATCCCGCAAAAGGCGCATCTGATTCTGTAAAACGTCTGATCAGCCTGACAAAAAAATAAGAATCACCAGTTGCCGTTAAAATTCCAAGCAGCAGATTCAGATAAATGGAAAGTCCGAATATGACAGCCTCCGCGATAGAAATTTTATCCGATGACAAGTCGCATTTAATACGATTTCTGGCAAAGACCTGGATGCCAGTGCCACAAGCACATGCCAGAACGATCAGGCTGTAGGCGATAATGCTGATAAAAACCATATAAATCATAGAAAATTCCTCCATACCTTTTCTAAAATAAGTTTGTCTGCCTAGATGCATTATAACAAAATCCGTTCGAAAAAGAAAGAATAATATCGTTTTAAAATAGAAATAATTTTATTTAGTCAAAAATAAATTGACAACATTTCAATCAAAGAGTATACTAAAAATGAAAATAAAATAAGGAGGAAAAAGTGATGAAATTTAACTTATCACGAAAAAAAGGAACACTGTTTGCGCTTGCAACGGCAGTTGCTGTCGGCTCTTTTGGAATATCTGTATATGCAGGGGCAGGCCTGATGTCGACGGGGCTGGTGGCAGAAAGCAATGAAAGCGTTCCGGACCAAAAACCGGATGATTCCAATACGACAACACCGCCGGATGATTCGACCGGATCAGGAAGCGGAACAGGTGGAAGCTCCACCGGAACTGGCAGCGGAACAGGTGGAAGTTCGTCCGGATCGGGCAGCAGTTCCATTGGAACAGGCGGCGGAACAGGCAGCAGTTCATCCGGTACAACAGGCAATACTTCCGGCACTACACAACCGGATACGGGCACTACGACACCGGGTCAGGATACGACAGAGCCAGGTACAGATACTACGACACCGTCTGATTCCAATGTAACAACTTTACCTGATGGAACAAAGGTGGAGAAAAAAACAGAGGTTAAGGCAGATGGTACAAAAGTAGAAACGAACATTGAAACAAGAACAGATGGCTCCAAAACGGAAACAGTCATTGAGACGAAAAAGGACGGCGCTGTCAGGATGACAGAAACCGTGACAGAGACAGACGGTTCCGCAACCAGGACAGAAACAGAGACGGCAAAAATTTCAACTGGTATATCCGTTGACCTTACAACTACTACCAGAACAGATGCCAGCGGAAAAGTAACAGGTATTTCGAAAAAAGCAGTCATAGAAAAACTTGCCGCAAACACAAGCGCTGTCATTACAGTGAAGAAGAATGCGGGCGGAAAAACAACAGCCGCAAATGCAGCAGTTTCCAAGACAGTCAGCGGTAATAAAGTATCTCTTACAGGAGCGGTCATCGCACAGCTGAAAGAAGCTTCAGGGGAAGAAAGTCTTGCGGTAACGCTTACGGTAAAAGATAACAGTGGCAAAACAAAATTCAAATTAAAGGCAGACGCAGAGGATCTGCAGCCTGGAAATGAGCTTTTTATTTACCAGTATAACAGCAATACAGGCGAGTATGTTATGGTAAATGCAAAGACCTACAAAGTAAATGCAAATGGCAGCGTAGGTGTATCAATGTCTGAAAATGCGACTTACCAGCTGATGTCTCCGGCAGAAGCTGCAAAGGTAAACAAACAGATACTTAAGACCGTTACAGTAAAGAAATCTTCTGCAACGATCAGACCTGGAAAATCTACAAAACTTACCCTGAGCAGTAAGCTGAACAAGGCAAATCTGAAGTCCATTAAATATTCAGTTCCAAAGAATGCAGCAGTAAAAGTATCCAAAAATGGAAAGATTACTGCAAAGAAGGCAGGAGTCGTTACAGTAAAGGCAAAGGTTACATTAAAAAATGGAACAACCAAAACAGTAAAGATGAAGATTACTGTGAAATAATTACTGAAAACATCTGAAAACTCCTCATAATGTCAAAGAGCTGTGATGCAGATGCGTTATAGCTCTTTGACATGTTAAAATATTGTCTTTTTAATTTTTATTGTCTTTATGATCTTTCTGCTCCTGGTTATCTTTTTGCCCCTGGTTATCTTTTTGCTCCTGATGCTCTTTTTGTTCCTGGCTATCTTTTTGTTCCTGATGATCTTTTTGCTCTTTGTTTTTTCTTTTTATATCATTTTTTTTCCGCAGCTGCTCTTTATAATAAAGAACCATGAGGCCCCGTACTGCGTCCTGGTTTTCCGTACTGAGTCGCTCGTAATACGATAACAGACGCGCCTGGCTGGGAGTAAGAGCGACAAGCCGGGAAGTATCCTCCGCAGGCTCGTCCTCCTTTTTTACCTCAATCTGCAGCAGATAGTCAGCAGAAACATTATAATATTCACAAATTTTTTTAAACATGTCAATCGACGGAAAGGCAACGTTGCGTTCATAGCTGGAAAGGACTTTATTGCTGATAAAAAGGTCTTTTGCGACATCGCGCTGCTTCAAATCCCTGTATTTCCTCGCGGAAGAAAATGTGGAAAATCCATATCCTATGGTG
>CANTHI010000406.1 GCA_947653505.1 uncultured Eubacterium sp. | reverse complement strand
CTATTGAAGTAGTTTACTCTCGTACCGGAAGTATTGTATACCTGTGTCCAGTCTCTCCGGGTCTCAACTACATAATCCTTTGTATCTTTTATCCGTGATACACGGATCGGATTCTTACCGCTTCCTCTGCCATCTGAAATGTCTACCCATGTGTTGCCAATCTTCTCCTGCAGTCTCAGCGAACTTACATCCGCAGAACTATCCGGTGTTCTGAACGTCTCATCTACCGCCGCAATATCAGAAGTACCTCTCAATACCCACTGCTCTGGCGACTGCTCTTCCAGAGTAAAGGAAGGTACAGAATCATCATTTGGCACTTCAAATGTGAAGCTCTGCGTATTTACAATATTTCTTTCTTTGTCCGTCTTAGCTGCCCAGTCACCTACGTTGGAAACTTCAAGGTTATAAGAACCTGGCTGTAAGCCATCGCCGCCCAGCTTAATCGTAACTGTCTGCCGATTATCTTTACTGTCTTTATAATTACCTACCTTAAGTTCTCCTTTTTCCTCTCCGTCAACACCCACAGTATCGTCTTTCTCAGAAAGGATTTTAACATTACCATCTACAGAATCAGGATCCTCAGCACCTTCTATTTTAGTTTCCATCTTCCATCTGTCATCAGTTAACGGAATACCATTAATAGAATAGTTTGCCAGATTATCCGCAGCAAAAACCTCAGCATTTTTATCTCCCTCAGCCAGATGTGTCGGAAGTACTGCTTCTGAGAATGTTACTGTAATGTTCCGCTGATTTTCACTCGTTACATTCAGTACAGAAGGCTGATGCGCATCTGCAAGCTTTAAGAATACTGTATTCTTTGCAACAATTGACGTGTTCGATCCTGTCTTATTTTCAAACTCTACCATAACATTGGTGTTATCCTGCATTGGCCTGTCAACCAGAATCTGCAGCGCATTGTCCTCGCCCGGAACCGGCATTACACCTGTTACTTCATGTTTCTGATCGTCTTCCTGTGACCAGCCATTGTCAATCCCACTATAGATGTTGCAGACAAATTTGTCTTTGTTCATCTTGCCGCTCTTTGTCTTAAAGTCATCTGCATTTACTTTCTTATTGAAGTATGCAATAATTCTGTCTGCGGTAGGAGCTGTTGCAGAAGTAATGATTGCGCCAACTGCCGTGTCATCAAAAGCGTCCGGATTCGGATGCAGTTTGATGCTGCTTGTATAAGACAAGCCCATCAGTTCCTGATTCTTTGTAGACTCTACGATCGTCGCTGTGATCGCTGCTGACTGTTCTTCCATCAGAGCCTGTGATCTGTACAGCACTTTTGCAGTACCATCCTGCATGGAAACACGCTGCTCTGCGAAATTACCAATAGATGCCGCGAACGCAACTTCCACGCCTTCATCTTTAACCAGATTGCCCTCGCTGTCTTTCAGCGTAAAGGTAACAATTGTCTGGCTCTCTCCGTCAGATTTCAGGATATCTTTATCAGGCACCAGAGTCATGGTATATTTATCTGTTACAGCAGGAGTTGTAAAGGATATTTTCTGTTCTGCCTGTTCTTTTCCTGCTACTTTAACGCCTGTCACTGTCAGTTCATAGTTCTTGCCATATTCTGCGCCAACAACTGTAAGTAACACACTCTTCTTGTCATCGCTTAATTTTGCCTCTGTTACTTTTACATTGTCTGAAATTGCATAATTTGCAATATCCGCCGCATCAATTGCCTGATTGAACAGAACCCGAATTTCTGTAACGCTGTTTGCTGCTGCATTTGTTACTTTAAACGCTTCCGTCGTCGTACCAGAATTGTCCGATGCCGCTTTTACGTTTGCAGTACATGTCATATACTTGATGTTCTTAGGATATTTGCGCTTTGTTGTCTTTACTTTTACCTTGATCTTTGCGCGTCCAACACCCTTACCTTTCAGCATGACAGAAGATGCCTTCTTGTCATAAACTGTACAGATCTTCTTGTTACTTGTTGTAACCTTTGTGATCTTCCAGCTCAGAGTGTTCTTCTTAAGCGTCAGTTTATACTTCTGACCAACTTTTAATGTCTTAAAAGTAGTCTTCAGATTTACTGTAGACGCTGCTGACGCTGTCACCAGATTGCTTGCTGATGACACTGAGAATGCCATTGCAGTGGATAAAGATACTGCCAGCACTCTTGTCATGAAACTCTTTTTCATTTCTTTTCCTCCTTAAGATGTACCATGCCTGAAAGCATGATCGGTTGTTGTCAACTCAGTATACAATATCTCTTCCAGATTGTCTATGCGCAAACCTACGAATTTACGGTCTGTTTTGGATCAATCCTCGTGACTTTTGCCCCACTCCCACTCCAACCCTAATTTTCTGGCCGATGACAGTGACTGTGTCAGCACTCTGCCGTCTGCCTCCAATAATGAGGTGAGCCATCCGTGCCGGAATACTGTATCACTCAGCTTCACTATATAGTTACGGGGGGTGGGTAAAAAAAAGTGGGGTGCAGAAAAATTTTTTTAAAAAGTTTTTCTGCACCCGTTTTACGGCGTTTCTTCTATAAAATAATATATCCTGTTTACGCATATTCCTATTTATGAATCACGGTCCCATCCATGCCGGACAGGTCCGGACGTTCACTGTCCAGCTTTGTAATGATCGTCTTTCGTATCGCGCTGTTGCCAATGAACGCGATCGCAGCCTCGATCTTTGGCGCCATTGATCCGGCTTCAAACGCACCTGCCTCCAGATACTGCCCGGCCTGTGCCGTCGTCAGATCATCAAGCGGCCGTTCCTGCGACGTGCCATACTGCAGGCAGACCTTTTGAACGCCGGTAAAGATCAGCAGCAGATCTGCTTCGACGATGGAGGCAAGCTTTGCGGCGGCGAGATCTTTTTCAATGACCGCGGACGCACCTTTTAAATAATTGCCCTGCTGCAGCACCGGTATCCCGCCTCCCCCGCAGGCGATCACGATCTGTCCTGCGTCCAGAAGCGCGCGGATACTCTCTCCTTCTATAATATCAATAGGCTTTGGCGCCGCCACAATCCTGCGGTAGCCGCCGGCTACTTCTATGACGTGATTGCCTTTACGCTCCTCCTGTCCGGCTTCTTCGGCGTCCATAATGCGGCCTATGATTTTCGTCGGATGGTAAAAAGCGTCATCGTATGGGTCTACAACGACCTGTGTCAGTACCGTGGATACATTTTTATAGATCCCGCGATTTAGCAGCTCTGTACGTATGGCATTCTGGAGATCATAGCCGATATAGCCCTGGCTCATTGCGGAGCAGACGCTCATCGGTGTCGCGGTATATTCTGGATAAATACGGCAAAATTCCGCCATTGCCATATGAATCATACCGACCTGCGGGCCGTTGCCGTGGGTGATGACGATCTGATAATCCTCTTTGACGAATCCTGCGATCGCTTTTGCTGTCTTTGCGGCAGCGATTTTCTGCTCCGGCAGCGTAGTGCCCAGCGCATGGTGTCCCAGCGCTATAACGATTTTTTTCTTTCTCATGGATATTGTTTCCTCCTTAGACAATTCCGTATTTCTGATACAGTATGGCTCCTGCCTCTGTATCTGTTGTTACAGGCCTGGCATCTTTGGACTTTCCTTGTGCCAGAAAAAACTGCGGTATCAGATAATTCCATATTTCCGATACAGGGCTTCTCTCGCTCCTGTATCCTCTGATACCTGCCGGATTTCCTCCAGCTTACCCTGCGCCAGCAGAATACTGATTAATTTTCCAAGCTTTGTTTCTCCTTCTTCCTGTCCTTCCTTACGGCCTTCCTCGCGGCCCTCACGCCTTGCGTCCATCTGGTATGCCTGCCATGTCATATATTCCACCTCCCAGTTTTTCCGCTTTCTCGCCTTTTCCACTTCCCGCTCAAGTTCTCCCACCAGTCCTTCTTCCGTCTTTTTTCCCTGCAGGTAGTCCAGAAATGCGTCCAGCTCCCTGTACACTCCTTCCCGCCTGCTTTCCGGATTGATGAGTTTCTTAAAGAAATCAAATGTACAGATGAATATAATTACCGTATGCGGCAGCTTTGCGTAATCCTCCCCGC
>CANTHI010000405.1 GCA_947653505.1 uncultured Eubacterium sp. | reverse complement strand
AAGAAACCTGTTTTTTTACACGTGAAATGTACCATGCACACATGGAAAAAACAAGGTTTCTTCGGGTATGTATTACCTGTGTGCGTTTTCCATGATTGTACCTTTTCAAATGGTAATGTTTACATTATCGAAAATATCTGATATGCTTAAACTTGGAAATCCGGTCGGGATCATAATTGTGTACCTTGGCTTCGGCGCCGGACTGGCGGTATTTATGTTCTGCGGTTTTGTAAAAGCGATTCCGCTGGAGATAGAAGAAGCAGCCATGATGGACGGATGTACGCCGATTCAGACTTATTTTAAGGTGGTACTGCCGATCTTAAAGCCGACCTGTATCTCCGTAGCTATTTTACAGGCCATGTGGATCTGGAACGATTATCTGCTTCCATCCCTTGTCCTGGATACTAAAAAATGGAAAACAATACCGATCGCAGTACAGTATTTAAAGGGCGGTTATGGCGCTGTCGATATGGGCGCCATGATGGCAATGCTTGTACTGGCAATTATCCCGATCATTATTTTCTACATTGCATGTCAGAAATATATTGTGGACGGTGTCGTTGCAGGAGCGGTAAAAGGTTAGGAGGACTTTTTTCATGCGTGCAAGTGGAGTATTGCTCCCAGTGAGCAGTTTATCATCCAGATACGGAATTGGATGTTTTTCTAAGGAGGCGTATCAGTTTGTAGATTTCCTTAAGAAGAATGGGCAGAGTTACTGGCAGATTCTGCCCCTTGGACAGACGAGCTATGGGGATTCCCCTTACCAGTCATTTTCAACATTTGCCGGAAACCCTTATTTTATCAGTCTGGAAAAGCTGGTCAGCAAAGGACTTTTGAAGAAAAAAGACTGTGATGCTTATGATTTTGGCAGCGATCCTGCGGATATCGATTACGGCAAAATGTACCGGGTGCGTTACCGGCTTTTGAGAAAGGCATTTGAGCTGTTTTATGATATTAAGGATGCTGAGTTTGTGGAGTTTTTAGAGTTTCAGGAAAAAGAAGCGTCATGGCTGGAAGATTACGCGCTGTTTATGGCGTTAAAGGATCATTTCAAAGGAAAGAGCTGGACAGAGTGGCCGGATGAGATCCGTCTGCGTGAGCCGGAAGCGTTAAAAAGCTATGCGGAAAAATTAAAAGACCAGATACTGTTTTATGAATATCTGCAGTACGAATTTTTCAGTGAGTGGGAAGAATTAAAAAGCTATGCCAACGGACAGGGCATTCAGATCATAGGGGATATCCCGATCTATGTGGCGCTGGACAGCGCAGACGCATGGGCGCAGCCGCAGCTGTTCCAGTTTGACAGCGACTGCCGTCCGTCTGCGGTGGCCGGCTGCCCGCCGGATGGATTTTCCGCGACCGGACAGCTGTGGGGCAACCCGCTTTATGACTGGGATTATCATAAAAAAACAGGTTATGCATGGTGGATTCAGCGTGTAGGGGCCTGCTATAAGATGTACGATGTGATCCGTATTGACCATTTCCGCGGATTTGACGAGTACTATTCGATTCCGGCAAAAGACGAGACGGCAGAGTACGGCAAATGGGAGAAAGGACCGGGGCTGGGGCTGTTTGAGGCTTTGCGGGAAGCGCTTGGCGATCTGAATATTATTGTAGAAGATCTGGGCTATATTACAGATACTGTCCGCGAGCTCGTCCGTGCGGTCGGATTTCCGAATATGAAGGTGCTGGAGTTTGCTTTTGACGCAAGGGATTCCAGCGGCCCGAGAGATTATCTCCCATATAACTACGATAAAAACTGTGTCGTATACACAGGCACGCATGATAACGAGACACTGCGCGGCTGGCTGGATTCGATCCCGAAAGCGGACTATGGCATGATTGAGCGGTATCTTGGCCGAAAGGTGGAAGATAAAAACGAGATGGTGACAGAGATCATCCGGCTGGCACAGGCAAGCTCTGCCAATCTGTGTATTATTCCAATGCAGGATTATCTGATTCTGGATAATACGGCAAGAATGAACGAGCCGTCGACACTTGGAAAAAACTGGAGATGGCGCCTGCTTCCGGACCAGCTGACGCTGCAGGCAGGTCTTTGCATGAAGAATATGGCAAAGACATATGGCAGACTGCCGTCCGTGCATACGAAAGATTTGAAAGAAGCGAAAGAACCGGCAGCGGCACAGAAACCTGACGGCAGTGCGACAGTACAGGAATCCGGCAGCGGTGCAGTAGTACAAAAATCAGCTGGCAGCAGCGCATCCGCATCGGTACAGAAGACAGAAGGAAGTGCGGCGGCAGCACAGGAGGCTGGCAGCAGCGCATCCACATCGGTACAGAAGACAGCAGGAAGCGCGGCGGCACAGGCAGCTGGCAGTGTGACAGGAAAAGACAGCGGGCAGAGCCGCAGGAAAGCAGAGCGTAGATAAAAATGGGTGCGATAACGATCAGGGATATTGCAAAGCTCTGTGGAGTCGGGGTGAGTACAGTCTCGCGTGCGATGAACGATCATCCCGACATTAACCCTGAGACAAAAGCAAAAATCATGCAGGTGATAGAGGAACACAACTATATTCCAAACAATAGTGCGAGGAATTTAAAACGTTCCGAATCGAATACGATTGCACTTTTGATGAAGGGGATTGACAATCCGTTTTTCCAGGGGATGTTCCGGATCTTTGAAGAGATGCTCAGCCGGAATAACTATACATTTATTCTGCAGAAGGTCGGATTTGAGGAAGACGAGGTTAATGTTGCCAAGGAGCTGGAAAAAGAAAAGAAATTAAAAGGAATTATTTTTCTTGGCGGGCGGATCCGTGAGAATACGAGGGACTTTGCGCTGCTGAATGTACCGTATATTTTATGTACGGTCCGCCAGCCGCAGATGCCCGGGGAGAGCCCGGCCCATTTCGTGGCGATTGATGATGTAAAGGAAAGCTTTAAGATTGTGGATTATCTGTGCAGTCTGGGGCACCGCAAGATCGCAATCATCACTTCCCTGCAGGAGGAACTGGGCGTTGGCAGCCTGCGCTATGAAGGCTACTGCAGGGCGCTTAAAAAAAATGGAATCGAACCTGACCCGCAGCTCGTCTGCTATATGAAGCAGGATCTTGCAAGCTTTTCGGCAGAAAACGGCTATGCGGTCACACAGGAGCTGTTAGCTGCAAAAAAAGAATTTACAGCGGTATTTGCGGCCTCTGACATGACAGCTATTGGCGTATGCAAAGCGATTCTGGAATCCGGAAGCCGGATACCGGAGGATTATTCAGTCGCCGGATTTGACGGACTGGATCTGACGCATTTTTATCACCCTTCGATTACAACCATTCACCAGCCAGTCAGCGAGATGGCAAAAGCAGCCGTGCAGATGCTGTTCTCGCTGATGGAAGGAGAAACATGTGAAGGCGGGCAGATTTTCGAAGCAAAGCTGGAGGTAAGGGAGTCGACCGGACCAGTCAGGCAGAGCTGACAGAAACTGCCGGAAAGGTCAGGAATGGTTTTATGAAAAGAAACAGGAAAATAATCAGGAAATTCATGATACTTCCGGCACTTGTGTTTCTTATGACAACAGTGCACGGCTGCGCCGGAACGCCTGCAGAGCCCGGCAACAGTCAGGAACGTACAGATGACCAGAAAGAATATACGGATAAGACAGGCAGCAGAGGTCAGATAACTGACACAAATGAGACAGGCAGTACGGATCCAAAGACTGACACAAATGAGACAGGCAGTACGTATCCAAAGGCTGACACAAATGAGACGGACAGTACCGGTCAGACAGGCCGGAAGGATGCAGCCAGTGCAGAGGGACAGACAAAAACAGATGGAAGCTTTACGGAATCAGAATCCGGAACAGCTAACCTGATCAGGCCGGAGGGGATGACACTGGCACAGAGGTTTGCTGTTCCGGATGGTTTTCGGCGTACAAAGGCTGATAAAGACAGCTTCTGTACCTTTTTAAGAAATTATCCGCTCAAAGAAGATCAGAGTCCGGTCCTGCTGTATGACCAGACTCCAAAAGGCAATCAGAACAGCCATGCCGCTGTCTTTAAGCTTCCGCTCGAACAGGAAGATCTGCAGCA
>CANTHI010000404.1 GCA_947653505.1 uncultured Eubacterium sp. | reverse complement strand
AAGCATTACAAGCACTACAAAGGAGCTTGCCACGTATATAAGGCTTACATTACTGATCACTATCATTGCCGGACATTTGCTGAATCCTGATCCGGCACATCTTATTCTATCTTAAACTGTTTCGAAAAATTTCGCAACAGGTTTTTACCGTTTTCCGGTACTGCCAAATCCTCCGCGGTCCGGATTGTCAAGATGTTCCGTTTCCTCAAAAATAACCGGTGGCTGGTGCTTCTGGATGCGGAACTGGCAGATTCTGTCGTTGATATGAATCTGTGTGTCCCGTACCGCCAGAGCGGGCATCATCCACAGATCGTTGTCCCCACAGTAGCTCTCATCGATCACACCGATATGGTTGACCTGAATCAGGCCAAAATTTTTATAGGTTGAGCTTCTTGGCACGATGATAGCCTCATAGCCTTCTGGCAGCTGCATCGATATACCGAGGCTGATCATATGAAACTCCCCTTTTTTCATCGTCACATTTTCTGCACTTCTCAGATCAATCCAGTCACTTTTTCCTGCAATGTATGTTAATTTTTCGATTTCTTTGGAATGGTATTTGATTTTCAGTATTTTCTGTTCCATCAGCGTTTTACTCCTTTGGTATCTCTGGAGCCGACGCGCAGCCGGTTTAGTACGACTTCTGCCGGTTCGTAGTCCGCTTTCGTCTGCTCTTCCTCCCTGCCGAGCAGATAGATATGCGTCAGCCGGTCATTTTCTGCCAGACGCATGCCTCGTACCCCGACTGCCATTTTTTTCTTTTCCGGTATAGCCGATGCTTCGATCCGTAAAAACATCCCTTTTTCTGACTGCATGATGATTGTTTCCTGTTCCGGTTCTTCTGAAAGGTGCCGGATAAAAATGACCTCGTCACCTTCAGACAGCTTCGTGGCTGCCGTCGTCCGCTTGGATACGTCAAATTCGCTGCCGGATACCTGCTTTAGCATGGCAGACGCCGTGCCAAATAACAGTCTGCGTCCAGTCAGCGCTCCAAGCGGCGCCAGATAAATACAGTCTTCCTGACTGCTATCATAGTTGCTTACGTTATCGATCGGCTGGCCCTTGTCGCGGAATTTTCCGTAAGGCAGATCCAGCACTTTTAGCATATGCAGCTGGCCTTTATTTGTAAAAATACACAGCCTGTCTGTGTTTTTGCACAAAAATACTTCCCTGCTCTCACTGTCGGCGGCTTCTTTATTGCGTTCATACAATGCCACGTCCATTGATCTGGCATAGCCAAAACGGTCAACCAGCACCGCGACCTCTTTTTCTTCTATTTTTTTCTCTACATAGACCGCCTCTGCCAGATTTGCGATCTGCGTGCGTCTTGGTCTGGCATATTCTTTTTTAAATGCCCGCAGCTCTTTGATAATGGCTTTTGTCATGGAATCGCGGTTTGAAAGAAGGTCTTCATACAGCGCGATTTTTTTTAAGGTTGCGTCATGTTCCTTTAACAGCGCTTCGATCTCCAGACCGATCAGGCGGTACAGACGCATCTCGAGGATGGCGGATGCCTGGCGTTCTGTAAAATCCAGCTTTGCGGCCAGCTTTCTGGATCTTTCGCTGCGAAACCTGATATTGCCCGTGTCCCCGTTGATCAGACAGTTTTTGGCTTCTTTGATATTTTTACTGCCGCGCAGAATCTCAATAATCAGATCTATGACATCACAGGCCCGGATCAGTCCCTCCTGCACTTCCTTTTTCTCCTGCTCTTTTGCCAGAAGATTGCTGTATTTTCTCGTTGCAAGCTCATACTGAAACTGCACGTGGTGTCTGATCATCGGGACGAGTCCCATTGTCTCGGGCCTGCCATTGGCTACCGAAAGCATATTCACTCCGAAGGTATCTTCCAGCTTCGTTTTTTTATACAGCAGATTGCATAAATTTTCCACATCCGCGCCACGGCGCAGCTCCAGCACAATACGGATACCTTCTTTGGAAGACTGGTTGGATATATCGGTAATATCATTCGTTTTCTTTGTTTCTACAAGCATAAATACATCATTTAAAAATTTCCCTATATTGGCGCCAATCATCGTATAGGGGATCTGCGAGATGACCAGACGGTCTTTTCCATTCTTTCCGGTTTCGACCTCTGCTTTGCCCCGGATCTTAATCTTTCCGGCTCCGGTTGAATAAATATTCAAAAGATCATCCTGATTGGTCACAATGCCTCCGGTCGGAAAATCCGGTCCTTTGATATATTCCATCATCTGTGCCGTATTGATCTCTGGATTTTTCAGATAGGCAATCACCCCATCGATGACCTCCCCAAAGTTGTGCGGTGGAATGCTCGTCGCCATACCGACGGCAATGCCCTCCGCGCCGTTGATCAGTATATTTGGTACTTTTACCGGCAATACTTCCGGCTCTTTTTCCGTCTCATCAAAGTTTGGCACAAAGTTTACGATATCTTTATCCAGATCCGCAAGATAAGCCTCCTGCGTAATCTTTTCCAGACGCGCCTCCGTGTAACGCATTGCGGCAGCGCCGTCTCCCTCAATCGACCCGAAGTTGCCATGTCCGTCCACCAGCGGCAGTCCCCGCTTAAAGTCCTGCGCCATGACTACGAGTGCTTCATAAATCGAGCTGTCGCCATGCGGATGGTATTTACCCATCGTATCCCCGACAATACGCGCACACTTCCGGTACGGCCTGTCATAGCGTATTCCCAGCTCATACATATCATACAGCGTCCTGCGCTGCACCGGCTTTAACCCGTCGCGCACATCCGGCAGCGCTCTCGCAATAATGACGCTCATCGCATAGTCAATATAAGATTTCTGCATAATTTCCGAATATTCCATACGGATCAGGCGGTCTTCTGTCTGCATATTCCTCTCTCCATTTTCCCTGTTTCCTGCTTATTTTTAACATTCTAAATATCCAGCTGCGCATCCTCCGCATGCTCATAAATAAACGCCCTGCGCGGCGGCACGTCGTTGCCCATCAGCATTTCCGTCACATCCGAAGCCATACGCCCGTCCTCAATCTCGACCTTTTTTAAAAGACGTGTCTCCGGATCCAGCGTCGTCTCCCAGAGCTGCTGCGCGTCCATTTCACCAAGTCCTTTATATCTTTGCAGCGTAAACGGCCCTTTATGTCTTTTCCGGTATTTTTTCAGCGCTTCTTCGTCATACAGATATTCCTCTTCCCCTTTCGCCGGCATCGCCTTATACAACGGAGGCATTGCGATATATACATGTCCCTCAAAGATAAGCTCTGGCATAAACCGGTAAAACAGTGTCAGAAGCAGCGTGGAAATATGCGCCCCATCCACATCCGCATCGGCCATAATAATGATTTTATCATAGCGCAGCCTGCTGATATCAAAATCATTGCCATAGCCTTCGGAAAATCCGCACCCGAACGCATTGATCATCGTCTTAATCTCCGCATTCGCCAGTACTTTATCAATACTCGCCTTTTCCACATTTAAAATCTTACCACGGATTGGCATAATCGCCTGATACATCCGGTTTCTGGCCATCTTTGCCGAACCACCCGCAGAATCCCCCTCAACGATAAAAATCTCACATTTTTTTGCGTCCCTGGACTCACAGTTTGCCAGCTTGCCGTTCGAGTCAAAAGAAAACTTCTGTTTCGACAGCAGGTTCGTCTTTGCCTTTTCCTCGGTTTTACGGATTTTGGCTGCTTTTTCCGCGCAGCTGATCACGGCTTTTAAGGATTCCAGATTTTTGTCAAAATACAGCTGGATTTCCTCACTCGCAATCTTGGCCACCGCCCGCGACGCATCCTGATTGTCCAGCTTCGTCTTGGTCTGTCCTTCAAACCGCGGATCCGGATGCTTGATCGACACGACCGCCGTCATCCCGTTTCGCACATCCGCGCCGGTAAAATTCGCGTCTTTTTCTTTCAGAATGCCAAGCTCTCTGGCGTACTGGTTGATGACCGTCGTAAAGATCGTCTTAAATCCGGTAATATGTGTGCCTCCTTCGGCATTGTAGATGTTGTTACAAAATCCCAGAATATTTTCATGAAACCCTTCCTCCAATCCCTTACTTTCTAAGTTCTTACTTATTTTATCATATATT
>CANTHI010000403.1 GCA_947653505.1 uncultured Eubacterium sp. | reverse complement strand
ATTGGCAGCTATCGTGCATGATATAGGGCACTGTTTCTATTCCCATTTATCGGAAAGCATCTATGGCGAGTTAGAAGAGTTTGTAGCTTTGAAAAACAAATTTAACAAAATATTAAAGCGCAAACCTAAGCCGCATGAAATGCTGTCTTTTATTATTATAAATACAACAGCTTTCAAGGATTTTTTCTTTTCAAATGTGAGTTATCCACATAAAGAAAAAGTAAAAAGTACGTTATTTCAGGATGCGGGCTGTATGATTATTGGGGCCAATATTGAGAAAAACGATAAAATATTAAGTTATCAGACGTCCATTATTAATGGTCCGTTTGATGCAGATAAACTTGATTATATAAAGAGGGATAGCCTGACGGCAGGACTGGCATTACAATATGATATAGAGAGGTTGTTTACAAAAATACAGGTTCAATCTATACCAGTGCATCCTAAAATAGAAGACAGGCTGGTTATAAATTTTAACGGTGTCACAGCGATAGAAGAATTAACTTTTTGCAAAATCATGTTATTTAGTTACATTTACTATCATCAGAAAGTTTTAATTACTGAAATGATGATCAAAGATTATGCATATGGATTATATGAATTAAAAATTCTGAATACATTTGCTGATTTTTTACGCTATACAGATTCTGAGATATTAAACCTGTCTGAACAGCAGAATGGAAGTCCTTTTCCAGAATTTGGTGAATTAGATTTGAAAGAGTTATCAGAGTCGGTAAAATTGAGAAAGCTGCCTAAAAGATGTCTGGAAATTTCTCAATGTAATATCACTTCTATTGAAGAAAATATTGATAACAAATATGTTGTTCAGCAGTGTGAAACAATTATTAAGCAATGTCAGTCTGATAGTAATTATGGAATTGAAAACTTACAAAGAGACATTGAAGTACTCTCATCCGTTATGACAAGAAGTACCAAACCCGTATTAGATGAACTGATCGCTGAATTAAGTGAACTGACATATGTAGAATTATTAGAGAAAAGAAAAGAGTTTTATCATTTATTAGTTGCCGCATATAAAAAGAACGGAATGAATGTGAATTTCAATATGTTTGATCTTTACATAGTATTTCCAAAGCTGGTCAATTATGGAGCTACAACAGAATCTGTTGTTTTGGGAAAAGATCACCGTGAGTTAATGACAATTAACGATTTTGTTAAGCTTGATGAGTGGGCCGGCAGTTTTAACTCTAATAAATGGAGAGGCTATATTTATGTAACAGATAAGGTAGATAAGTCGATTGCATTTGAAGTGGCGCAGCAGTTTATCTTAAAAGGAAAAGCAAAGCTGAAGAATCCTTCCGCATATCTGAAGGGTATTGATGAGTAAAAAAGGCTGGTAAATCATCAGACCATATGCTATAATAATGGCACAAGGTCATGATCTTTATGTTTAGTTACAACCTGAATGATCCTGTAATTGTACAAAGGTTATTCTGGCAATGAATCAGATAAAGACCTGTAAACGGATAACTATTATCTGTCTGCAGGGTCTTTCTTTATTATAAAATATAAAGAGATCAGCCTGAAGCAGGAGAGAGTAACTGTATATTATTCTCAATCATGCAGGTATGCTTTGTGTATTAAGAAAATATAAACATTCTCAATTTTTTCTGAAAACATCCTTCATCCCATTGACAGAAAAATGTTTCGAATATACCATATAGTAAGGGGATTTAAACATAGAATCTGAAAATAGAAATGGTTAAAAAACAGCTGAAAGAGGATATTACTCAGAAACTTATGTTACTTTATAAAAAGATGGAAGGATGTTCACAGGAAGGACAGGGTGTGGGATGATGAATGGTTTTCGGCAGCGTATGGAACGGTTAATGTATGGCAGGTATGGAGGCGACCAGCTATCAAAGCTGTATATGGGGCTGGCAATGGTCTGCCTGATTTTAAACATATTTACCGGGCTGATGATATTTTATATAGCAGGGGTTCTGCTGATGGGTTACAGTGTCTACCGCTCATTTTCGAAAGATATTTCAAAGATGTCAGCACAGAATCAGAAATATTTAAACTGGCGTTACCAGAGAGCAGTAAAACACAGCAATACCAGAAAGCACTGGGCACAGCGCAGGGAGTACCGGTTTTATAAATGTCCGGACTGCAGACAGAAGGTGCGGGTGCCGCGGGGACATGGAAAGATTGCGATTACCTGTCCGAAATGTCATGCTGAATTTATAAAAAAGAGCTGAGCTTATGTTTGGATATATTAATGTCAATCGGGAAAAACTGAATCTGACAGACCGCTGCATGTACCAGTCCTATTACTGTGGACTCTGTCAGAAGCTCAAGGAAAATTTTGGCAGAAAAGGACAGATGCTTTTAAACTATGATATGACATTTCTGATCGTGCTGCTTACCGGGCTGTATGAGCTGGAAGATGAGAAGACAGAGTTTATCTGCGCCGTACATCCGGCGAAAAAGCAGACGGCACGTGTGAATCCGGCGACCAGCTATGCCGCGGCTATGAATGTGCTGCTTTGTACGAAAAATTTTGAAGATGACTGGAACGATAACCATTCTTATACAAAAAAAGCGTTGTCCCAGGTGTTTAAAAAAGATTATGAACGGATCGAGGCACGTTATCCTAGACAGGGGCAGGCTATCCATCAGTATCTGAAAAAGCTGGAACAGGCAGAAAAGTGTAAGGAACAAAACGTAGATGCAGTCGCAGGGCTGACTGGCGAGATGCTTGGCGAGATTTTTGCCTGGAAGGAGGACGATATCTGGGCAGAAGAGCTGCGCTGTCTTGGGTTTTACATGGGAAAATTTATATATCTGATGGATGCCTATGAGGACATTGGAAAAGACGGAAAGAATAACTGCTATAATGTATTTAACCTGATGCAGAAGGAAACGGAGCAGGATTTTGAGACATTTTCCAGATTGATTCTGACAAGCATGATTTCGGAGTGCGCAAAATCTTTCGAACGGCTGCCGATTCTGCTTCATGCAGATATTTTAAGAAATATTTTATATTCCGGCGTCTGGACCAGGTATGAATATCTGAGGATCAAAAGACAGACAAAGGAAGAAAAGAAAAATAAATATCATAAATCTGATATTTATCTGAAACCGTAAAGGAAAAGAGGAAACTGCAGGTCATGGGGAATCCATATGATGTGCTGGGTGTAAGTCCGGGCGCAACTGACGAAGAAATAAAAAAGGCATATCGTGCTCTGAGCCGTAAATACCATCCGGATGCGAATGTCAACAATCCGGACCGTGAGCAGGCTGAAGAACGTTTTAAGGAGATCCAGCAGGCATATAATCAGATTATGCAGGAAAAGCAGCAGGGAGGCGGCAGCTTTTCCGGCTTTGGCTCTGCACGTTCCGGCAGTTACAGCCGCCAGGCGCAGAATACACCGCAGATGCAGGCAGCGGCAAATTATCTGGCTAACCGCTGTTATCAGGAGGCAATGAACGTTTTAAACGATATTACGGACCACAGTGCACGGTGGTATTATTATTGCGCCATTGCCAATGCCGGACTTGGCAATAATGTGACAGCCCGCGAATGCGCCGAGCAGGCTGTCCGTCTGGAGCCAAGCAATATCGAATACCGCCAGCTGATGCAGCAGCTGAATTTTGGCGGAACCTGGTACAGCAGCATGGGGGAAAGCTATGGCAGACCTTATGAAAGTTTCAGCCGTTTTTGCATGTCGATGGTGTTTATGAATATGTGCTGTACGTGCTGCTGTATCTGAATCTGTGTTCCGGAGGGGGCGGCTGACGGGTATGGAAAATAGAAGATCAGACAGTTATTTTTTGATGGTGCAGAGCCGCTTATTCCTGTGATTTTGGAAGGGTAAGCGGATTTTTGTGTTTTTGCGGACGATATATATTGGCTAACGGGACGCTGGATGAGGGAACCGGCCCCATAGGAGCGAACTTAAGCGGGAAATGCAACATTTTACATTAAAAATGTTACATCTTGGCTATGCGGACGCCAGATGGGAGGCGGTGATCTGTCTGCCTGTGACTTTTCCAGAATGCAAGAAGTTCTAAGTATTCTGCATCCAGTCTGTGGTACCGGA
>CANTHI010000402.1 GCA_947653505.1 uncultured Eubacterium sp. | reverse complement strand
TGACAATTCATCCCATCAATATAAACAAAGTGCACAATAAAATTGTACTTATCATTTTATTTTTATGCAATACAAATTGATTTAATACGATATCCGTCTGTTTTCAGATTCCGTAATCCTGCATAAAAAGCCATATGTGTACTCATCCAGAAGGAAACCTGGCCTGGTCGTATAAAATAGAAAAGACGCGGTATCAAAAATCACTTTTCCATACCGCACCTTCTCCAAAACCTGTTTTTTCCGGTTTTCCACAAACTCCTTTTTCAAAAAATTTTTTATTTCGGATTCTAATCAGCATGCAGGCAGAGTCTTACTCCAGCTCGGCCACCACTCTCTGAATATGCATCGCCAGATAACCGGTTTCCACCTCGTCCATCTGCTTTTTCAGATACGTCTCCAGATGCCCGCATACCACACTTGCCAGCCGGAAAGCATCCGGAAACTGTTCAGAAATGTAGTCGTTCATATCCAGCTTCAGCTTTTCTCCTGTTGCCGCGCGCGCCGCCATATACCGGACATGGTTCATCAGCCGGTTGTAAGACAGCGAATTAACATCAATCTTTTTCCCCGTCTGTTCTTCTACCAGCCGGATGCACTCCCGTACAGAACCTGCAATCTGCATGGATAATGCCACATTTTCATTCTCTATCGCAGAATGTATATGCAGCGCGATATATCCGACCTCATGCTCATCGATCTCTACGCCCAGTCTGTCTGCCAGAATCGGCCGGATACACTCAGCCACCTTGTATTCCATATGAAACAGCGCACGGATATCTCCGGTCAGCGGATTGCTGATCTGCTCGTTGCTGCGTATCCGTTTGACCGCAAAAGCGATATGGTCAGCCATCGGTAAAAGTATGCTCCAGTCAATCTTTCCAAAAACACGTTCGCTTTCTTTCAGCACCTGCTCTGCAATCTCCAGAAAAACCGGATCCATGCCTTTTACAAGGTCCATCGCGTTTCCGCGTTCCGTATGCTCATACAGGGAATAAATCGCACACCCCACTGGTGCTTCAATCCGCTGGCTCACTTTCTTTCCAAACCCAATCCCTTTTCCGATCAGAAGGTACTCTCTGTGATCCCCGTCCCCGATTGCTATGACCGTATTATTGTTTAATGCCTTCTTTACTCTGAACATACTTTCTCCCCACCAGTCTGATCACAGCCGTACCTTTTAATTTTCATACGTATCGATCGCAAACAACGCTTCTCCGGCCTTGATATTGCCACTTTTCAGCAGACGGATTTTCTGATTTTCTGCAAGCTCCGTGCACAGTACCGGAGACGCCAGCGATGGTGCATTCTCTGCTAAATAAGTCAGATCCAGCTTCATCAGCAAATCACCTTTTTTCACTTTGTCCCCTTCTTTTACGAACACTTCAAACCCTTTGCCGCCAAGCTTTACCGTATCGATTCCCATATGCAGCAGCAGTTCTGTACCTGAAGAAGTCACAAACCCGATTGCATGTTTCGTATCAAATACAAAGCTTACTTCCCCGTCTTCCGGTGCAACGACCTTTGGCTCAGCCGGCGTTACAATAGCTCCGTCGCCCATCATCCGGCCTGCAAACGCTTCATCCGGCGCTTCCGATAAATCTGCAGCCACTCCATTTACCGGACTTGCAATCACTTCTGAACGAATCACCCTGCCTTCTGTCTTTTTCTCAGCTTCGGCACCCGTCTGTCCCGCATCAGATGCCGCTGCACCTGCCGCCGTCTGATACAGTTCATCTGGTGCAGTTTCCAGATAATCCTCCAGATTGGATTTTACAACCGTAACACGCGGTCCGTAAATAATCTGCACACCATTTCCCTTGTGTACCACGCCGGACGCTCCGGTCGATTTTAACATCGCATCATTGACCAGTGCAGAATCATGTACCGTACAGCGCAGTCTCGTTGCGCAGCAGTCTACATCTGAGATATTTTTCTTACCGCCCAGTCCATGACAGATTGTTTCAGATAAAGCATCCTCTTCTGAAACCGCTGCCGCCTGTCCGGATTCTCCTTTTTTACGCGCATCCACGTCACTTCTGCGGTAAAGCTTTACTTCCTCGTTGTCGTCACGGCCCGGTGTCTTAAGATCCATCTTCTGGATCAGGAACGAAAACAGCAGGAAATATACAACAAAATATCCGATACCAACTACAACGATCCACACCCAGCTTGTTTTTGCATTTCCCTGCAATATCCCAAACAGGAACATGTCAATCAGACCGCCGGAAAATGTCATACCAACACCTACATTAAACACATGCATCAGCATATACGCCAGACCTGCGAATACACAGTGAATCGCATACAATAATGGCGCTACAAATAAAAATGTAAATTCCAAAGGCTCTGTAATACCAGTCAGCATGGACGTCAGCGCTGCGGATAATAACAGACCTGCAGCTGCTTCCCTTTTCTCCGGTTTAGCCGTTTTGTACATTGCAAGCGCCGCACCCGGAAGACCAAAGATCATTAATGGGAACTTACCCGACATAAATCTGGTCGCGGATACTGCGAAATGTTCTACCGTCGGATCTGCCAGCTGTGCAAAGAAAATATTCTGTGCACCTTCGATCAGACGACCGCTGACCTCCATCGTACCACCCAGCGCTGTCTGCCAGAACGGAAGATAAAATACATGATGCAGTCCAAACGGAATCAGGGCACGCTCCATCAGACCGTACACCCAGGTTCCGGCATATCCGGACTCCAGTACAACACCACCGACCGCATAAATACCCTGCTGGATCACCGGCCAGATAAAAAACATTAAAATACCAACAACTGTATAAGTCAGACCACTCACAATCGGCACAAATCTGGTGCCGCCGAAAAACGACAATACCTGCGGCAGCTCAATCTTATAAAACCGGTTGTGAAGCGCAGCCACACCAAGTCCTACGATAATACCGCCAAACACACCCATCTGCAGGGATGTAATGCCGACTACCGACGTGGTAGCACCGCTTAACATCGTCTCCGGGCCACCGTTATTCGTTATCATCGCTCCGATTGAAGCATGCATGATAAAAAACGCGATCGCCGCAGATAATGCCGCAACTTCTTTTTCTTTTTTTGCCATACCGATTGCCACGCCCATCGCAAAAATAATCGGCAGATTTGTAAACACAATGTCTCCGGCCGCACTCATAACCTGCAGAATCGCGTTCAGCACGGTCCCCGGCCCCATAACGCCCATCAGTCCGTAAGTCGTTAACATCGTTTCATTTGTAAACGACCCTCCGACTCCAAGAAGCAGACCTGCAACCGGCAGGATTGCAATCGGCAGCATAAATGAACGTCCGACACGCTGCAATACTCCAAAAATCTTGTCTTTCATAAAAATTCCTCCCTGCTTTGCGAATATTTTATGCATATGCACAGCTTCCTATTCCTGTCCGGCGGAAATTTCCAAATCCGGATCATCCAGCCAGATTCTGCAGCGCCCGGGAAGCAGGCGGCAAAGCAGAACTACACAAAAGCAGCCATCCATATGCATAATCATACCCTTAATTTATGCATAGTTAATGCCTGCTTCCCAGTTACACACTATATCATCTGATTAGCAATTTAACATAGTCAGATTCATTTGTCAAGATCATTTGGGGATTTTTTACATTTTATGTAATTTGTATCCGGTTGTATCTGACATACTGCACAAAAGTTTGTTTTCAATAACAGTTTCTACTGTTTCCCTGATGCAGGGAGCTATCGAATTTTCGTCTGACGTTTCGGGAATATTGTTACTCTTTTACCTTTTCTTTCCTGACTATGGTCAGTTTTTCGTTATTCTTCGAACAGGTACAACACACAGGCAGCGTGGCAGAAGCGGCATCTTTAGCTGCTGGTGGCAGCCAGAGCGAACCAGAGGGGCGCTCCATAGGCGCGAACTTAAGCAGAAAATGCAACATTTTACATAAAAGTGTTGCGTAGTGGCTATGCGGACGCCGGATGGGGAAATTTGCCCGTCTGCTGTGACCGCTCCAGAATGCAGAAAGCCCTGACCTGGATAAAACAGAACTATATATTGGCCTCCCGGACGCTGGATGAGGGAACCGGCCCTGTTTCAT
>CANTHI010000401.1 GCA_947653505.1 uncultured Eubacterium sp. | reverse complement strand
CTTTTTCACGAAAATCTTTTTCATTTTCCTCTTGACATATTACCAAATTGCTTTCAAAAATTCTATAAACTCTCTCGTAATCAAGCACCCAGCGGAATTCTGCCCCCTTTCGGGTGGGGCAAATCTTGAACCCCTGTCCGTCCTCATTACAAGTCCGGCATTCGCTTCTTCCGCAATCCTATACCCGCATTCCCAACGGCTTCCCTTACGGTCGGCTTGCCCATATGGGCAGGAATACGGGCTTGACACGTTCCACTTAATCAACAATTATCTGATAGTTTAGGTCCCGCCTCTACTCCGGCAGTCATTATGTCCGTGTACTCCCAAGCGTGGAGAGGAGTAACCGACTGCACACCTTTTGGTTCAAGCCTGTCAGCTGCTTTGGCTTGTTCAGCCTTAACGAAGCTTACGGCGGTTCAGTTAATTAACCATGCTATCAGAAAGCCTGCACCCTAACCGCATTGCAGCTCGCAGTTTCATCCGCCCCTCACGGTTTGGATTCCAAGTAGGGTTACGTTTATATCCGCTTCCGAACAGTGCCATTACTGGCAGAGCCGGGGATAACGGCTTCATCCAACGGAATGGATGGTTTGGTCGGCATTGCCGCCAAACAGTTAAATTAAGCGACTTCGTGTCGCACCCAAAGGTAACTGTCAAATGTGTTTTCCGTTACGTATCTGTAGATATGCACTTTCGGATTCTCATTGCCGCGATGGACAATTCGGCCAGCACGCTGAATCAGATCTCGCGGGCGCCACGGGCAATCCAGATCGTGTAATGCAATCAAGCGATTTTGTACATTTGTCCCGGCTCCCATCTTTTGTGTACTGCCGATCAGGACGCGCACCTGTCCACTCCGAACTTTAGCAAACAGCTCCTTTTTCTGTACGTCAGAGTTTGCCGAATGAATAAACGCAATCTGCTCTGGTGCCACGCCGCCAGCGATTAGCTTTTTCCGTATGTCGTCATATATTTGTAAATGTGGAATCATCATCCGTATTGGTCTGTTTTCCAGATCCGGAAGGTGTCGAAACGTCGCAGAAGATTAGCTGGGTTAGTTTATCTGCATCTCCATCACGCCATTGCTGTAAAACATTAGCTACGCACATATTAACCTTAGTACCCGGTTCGTCCGGCAGCATTGGATTGATAAGCCGCTGATCCAATCCCAGCTTACGTCCGTCTGACGTGATTTTAAGCATGTTGTCGATGCTGGAGTCAATACCGTTATGTACACGTTCCGCCCGTTTGGAAAGCTCTTCTACCATCGCTTTTTGATGTTCGGTAGGCTTTGATACTATCGTATGATATTCCACTTCCGGTACTGGCAGGTTGAGCTGGTCAGCCGTTTTAATATCAGCGATTTCTCGGAACATCTGCATCAATTCTGGCAGGTTAAAAAACTTGGCGAAGCGTGTTCTGGCTCTGTACCCAGTTCCCTCTGGTGCCAGTTCAAGAGCCGTTACTGTTTCGCCGAACCTCGATGCCCAGCAGTCGAAATGTGCCATGCCCATAGCCTGCAGGCGGTCAAACTGCAGATAACGCTGGATGCTGTACATTTCCGTCATGCTGTTGCTGATCGGTGTGCCCGTAGCAAATACAATACCGCGTCCGCCTGTGATTTCGTCCAGATAGCGGCATTTTGCAAACATATCGCTGGATTTTTGAGCATCGGCTGTAGAAAGACCTGCTACGTTGCGCATCTTAGTGTATAAGAAAAGATTTTTGTACATATCGCTTTCATCAACAAACATCATATCTACGCCCAATTCCTCGAATGTCACAACATCATCCTTGCGATAATTTGCCTGCAGCTTCTCCAGACGTGTTTCCAAGTTTTTCTTCGTAATTTCAAGCTGCTTTATGGTAAACCGCTCGCCGCCGCTGTTTTTCACCTCACGGATTCCGCCCGTGATTTCGTCGATCTGCTCATTTATCAGACATTCCTGACGTGCTTTGCTGAGTGGTATACGCTCGAACTGTGAATGACCGATAATGACAGCATCTATATCACTGGTCGCGATTCTGGCGCAGAACTTCTTTCTGTTGGCCGTCTCAAAGTCCTTTTTAGTTGTCACAAGGATATTTGCAGCCGGATACAGACGCAAAAACTCCGATGCTGTTTGCTCTGTGAGATGGTTTGGCACTACAAAAATTGACTTATGACATAGCCCAAGACGTTTCGCCTCCATCGCCGCTGCAACCATCTCGAACGTCTTCCCAGCTCCAACTTCGTGGGCTAGAAGCGTATTTCCACCGTAAAGGATGTGGGCAATCGCATTGACCTGGTGCGGCTGCAGGGTGATTGCGGGATTGATACCAGAGAATACAATATGTGAGCCGTCGTATTCGCACGGTCTGATACTATTCATCAGCTCGTTATACTGACGCACCAGCATTTGTCTACGCTCCGGATCTCTGAAGATCCAGTCTTTGAATGCATCACGTAACGCCTGCTGCTTTTGCGCGGCCAGTGTGGTCTGCTTTGCATTCAACACACGCTTTTCTTTGCCATTTTCATCTTCGATTGTGTCGTAAATTCTTATGTCACGCAGATTAAGCGATTCTTCCAGAATCCTATAGGCATTGGCCCTGTCTGTGCCGTAAGTTGTATATGCTGCTATGTTGTTGTGCGGGATAGAATTTTTCGATGTGATAAACCACTGTGCTGTTGCTTTTGAATAATTGACCTGAATTTTACTTTTCAGATTAGTCGGGGTTTGGAATGTTTCGTACATAAATTGTTGAATATACGACTTATCGATCCACGTCGCACCGATCCGCACCTCAATCTCCGATGCATCAAGGTCTTTTGGCTGTGCTGCTTTTAATGCTTCGACGTTGATCTGATATTCCGGGTTCTGCTCTGCGGCTTTCTGTGCCTGGCGGAGTTTGACACGGACATTGCCCGACAAGTATTCATCCGCTGTCTGCCATGTATTTTTGACTGGATCTTTGTAAATTACACCATACAAGTCTTTTACCAGATCTGCTTCACTTTTCCCAGTAAGCTGTGCCATAAACTGCAGGTCTACGCGGGCACGTTCGCCAATGGAAACGACAAGAGCCTCGGATGCTGTATCTACGTGTGTGACTGATCTATGCTGTTTGATTGTCCGGCGGGTAAACATATCTGCCTTGCGCTGCAGTTTTCCATTATCGTCCAGTATCTCAAGGGAGCATAGCAGATAATAGGACGAGTCCTTATCAAATGCAAGGCGGTTCGCGCGGTCGTTAATCAGTCCATATTTGCGCGTATATGCATCATAGAGGCGGTTAAGCTCTGCCTGCTTCGCCTTAATATCACTTTCTGATACGCATTCATCCATCTGTAGATTGATTAATTGATGTACACAATCACGCAGTACAATCATGCCAACGACACGGGATTTGGCTGTTGCACTTAGATTCATCTGTTTCATAACTGAGTTTTCTCTGAAATACACTCTGCCATTAACCAGCGTATATGAGTAGTTTTTAACGAGTGGATCTGCAGGGATAATATCTGTCTCGCTGTTACTCTTATTTTCTTCATGTACAGCAGCAGACTGATATTCACCATGTATCTTTGAAACAGCTTCATGAAGCTGCGCGCCCAGTTCTGCGTCTGGAATTGGTAACACCGTGTATTCCAGCTTTCCGTATTGTGTGCTACGAGATGATTGTTTGCCAAGTACCATTTCCGGATGCTTGAGAAAATATCTGTTGACCAGAAATCCGTCTGCATTTTCATCTGTCTGCACCCATGCAGGTATGTCAAGAGCTGGCGTATCACGCTTTTGCATGAATATGATGTCTGATACAACGTCTGTGCCGGCATTTGCCCTGAAAGCATTTCGCGGCAGACGTACAGCACCCAGCAGATCGGCTCTCTCTGCCAGATACTGACGCACCTCTGTATTTTTTGCATCCATCATGTAACGGCTAGTTACAAATGCTAGGATACCGCCAGGGCGCACCAGTTCTAGGGATTTTGCTATAAAGTAGTTATGAATAGTAAAATTAAGTCTGTTATATTTCGGGATTTTATATGGTATGAGTACGAAGGGTTTGTCAGAGGCGGCGGATATGAGGCCATG
>CANTHI010000400.1 GCA_947653505.1 uncultured Eubacterium sp. | reverse complement strand
TTTGAAGATGCTGCAAAATTTACCATCATTTATATTCATTTGCTGGCGATTGCATTCTGGTTTACACAGATGAATGGCTGGCAGTTTATTTATTACAAATGGCTGCAAGCAGGATGTTTGTTTCACCTGGCGTTTACTTTTTTTAGTGTGGTTTTTACAGAGCAGGCATTGCAGATTTCCGCGAAGGTGCTGTCAGTTGAGGCACAGGAGCAGACTGCGTTATGGTCACAGCGTTATTTATATGCAGGAATTTCTGGACAGACTGGGACAAATGCGTTTTTCTTTGCTGTTTTAGCAGGATTGTTTCTGGCACAGCTTTGTGTGCCGTGCAGACACAGGTTATTCACTGTATGTTTGTTTTTCAGCGCTTGTCTGGGACTTTTGCTGACTGGCAAAAAAGGGTTGATGATAGCCACAGCTTTGTCAGGTCTGACGGTGCTCTGGATGGCGGGAAACAGGGTTCAGAAAAAGCTTGTGATGCTGACGATGGATCTGGGTATCTTTGGAGCGCTGTTTGTATGTATGGTTTTTCCACAAAAGATGTATCAGATGTTTTATGTATCGGTTATTTCAAGAATGCGTATTTTGAAAGAAGTATTGGAAGGCATCAGGCAGCAGCCGGTTTTCGGAAACGGAGTTAATTCGGTTGGAAATTTTACCTATGACGGGCATCTGGGGCATAATATCTATCTTCAGATGTGGCTGGAGCAGGGAATGATCGGGCTGGGGATTCTACTGACGGCAATGCTTTCGGTCTTCTGGTTTACGTATCGGAGAATGAAAAAAGCTGGGAACCAGGGGGAAAAAAGTCAGATTTACTATTTTTCACTGTTTATACAGATATTTATCAGTATATATGGATTTTCAGGAAATCCAATTTATGACTATAACCTGGCACTGGTATACTTTCTGACAATAGCAGCAGGATTTGCAGCCGGCAGTCAGGAGAAAAAAAGGATTTTTGACGTTTCGATGGAATAAGAATTATCAGACAGGATGGACAGTAAAAATGCTGAAAAAGCGAAATGAAATAAAAAAGCGAAATCAAATATAAAAAGCGAAAATAGAAAAGAGGTAACAACAGATGCAATTCCGCGATCTGCACAGACAATACACAAAATTAAAAAAAGAAATTGACCAGTCACTCGCACAGGTTCTGAACGAAGGCAGTTTCATTTCCGGTCATCAGGTAGCTGGGCTGGAAAGGCAGCTTGCTGATTATGCAGGCGTCCGCCACTGCATTACCTGTGCCAGCGGCACGGATGCGCTTGTGCTTGCGCTTATGGCCTGGGATATCGGGCCGGGGGATGCGGTATTTGTCCCTGATTTTACTTTTTTTGCGACGGCAGAGGCAGTTGCAATAAGAGGCGCGGTTCCGGTCTTTGTAGATGTGGAAGAGGATACGTTTAATCTGTCCGCGGATGCGCTGGAGCAGGCGGTCCAAAACGTACAGAAAGAGGGGAAACAAAAGCCAAAGGCTGTCATTGCGGTAGATTTGTTCGGACAGCCGGCAGACTATGCCCGCATCCGCAGCATAACGGATACATACGGACTGTTATTGTTAGAAGATGCGGCGCAGGGGTTTGGCGGTCAGATCGGAGAACAAAGGGCGTGCAGCTTTGGCGATATTTCTGCGACATCCTTCTTTCCAGCCAAGCCGCTTGGCTGCTATGGCGACGGCGGAGCCGTATTCACGGATCATGACGAATGGGCGCAGCTGATGCGTTCTTACCATGTGCACGGAAAAGGAGCAGGGAAATATGACAATGTGCGTATCGGTCTCAATTCGCGTCTGGATACGCTGCAGGCGGCAGTACTGAAAGTAAAGCTGGAGGCATTCCGGGAGCATGAACTGGAAGAGATCAGCCGTGCGGCAGAAAACTATACCAGGATGCTGAAAGACGTGGTAAAAACGCCGGTGTTAAAAGAAGGCTGTTATTCCAGCTGGGCACAGTATTCGATTCTGCTGGAACAAAAGGACCAGCGCGACGGCCTGCAGGAATATCTGAAAGAGAAAGGGATACCTTCCATGATCTACTATCCGAAGCCATTGAGCAGACAGACAGCGTTTGCGGAAACAGCATGTGTAAAAACAGCATGTGTAAAGACACGGTCAGAGGTGTCGGAAAGTCTCAGCCGACGGATACTGTCTCTGCCGCTGCATCCATATATAACGGCAGAGGAGCAGGAGACAGTGGCCGGGCATATCAGAAATTATCTGACACATATATAAAGGAAAGTTCATGTACAGGGAGGAATAACCTGTAGCCAGAGGAAAGGATGAAAGAAATGAAAGAACGGGAAATCAGTCTGCTGCAGCTGCTGACAGAGCTCCTGCTTGAGTGGAGGGCCATTCTGATATGGATGGCCGTGGGAGCGGTGCTTGCAGGGGCATTCAGTTTTGTGCGGACATACCAGATATCTGAACATGCATCAGGCGGACAGGAGCAGACAACAGGAGAGTATGCTGCAGAAGCACAAAAGGAAGCGGATATCCCTTCTGATCTGAAGGAACAGCTGACGGATATGCAGCTGCAGAATGTAAACTATGTAGCGGCCTGTGAGAAAATATTTCAGGAAAAGCTGGATCTTATGCAGGATTCCGTTGTGATGCAGATCGATCCAAAACAGGTGCAGCATACAGAGATGACTTTTTATGTGGATGCTGCTCAGACAGGCAGGGCATGTGATATGGAAAAAGTATACGAGGATCTGATTCAGAGCGTGGAATTTGAAAAATATGCCGCAGACTGTGTACCAGAGGAGACTGCTGCCCGCATCGGCGGGATCATTTCACTGTCCAGAGGCTCTCCTGTTACCAAATATACATTTTAAAAATTTCAGCTCTCTTCATCAATAATACGTTTCAGATTCGTATGATTCATTATGATAAAAAAGTCCTGCGTCAGATTGCAGACGCGGCTGTCAGCTTTCTGGAAAAAAAGCAGGAACAGGTTGTCCGTGCAATGGGAGCGCATGAGATCATGGTTGTGAGCCGTTCTGAGACTGCTTCTGCTGATATGGAGGTACTGGACAAACAAAGGGAGCTTTTGGAAAATCAGGCTTCTATGGAACGAACGATTTTGCAGTATAAAGATGCGTTTACGCCAGAGGAGCAGAATTATTATGATTATATGACACAGACGAAGGCCGGCAGCGGCAAAGAGGATGAAAACAGGCAGCAGTCTTTGGGACATGCGGGTATGGGCATTGGGAATATCAGCAAAAAATACGTGGCGCTTGGAATGGTTCTGGCGGTATTTTTATATCTGTTTGTGTTTTTTATCCGGTATGCATGCAGCAACAGACTGGGGGCGCTGGACAGTCTGCGGGAGCTGTATGGCATTCCGCAGCTCGGTACGGTCCCGCAGCCAGCGAAAGGCAGAAAGCCGTTTGCTTTTATCGACCGGTGGATTTTGTCGTTTCAGCCGGGCGGCAGTCAGAGGTTTACAAAAGACGAAGCACTGTGTCTGTCTGTTGCTGCAATAAAAATAGCGGCTGCAAAAAAAGAAGACGGGAAAATGCTTCTGGTGGGATGCGGACTGGCAGGGCAGGCGCTGCAGGATTGCGAAACAATCAGGGAAAAGCTGGCACAGGAGGGGATTCAGGCAGAGGTGGCAGACAATGCGCTGTATGATGAGCAGGCGCTGCGCAGTCTGGAAGGAGCAGGCGCTGCGGTGCTGGTGGTGTGTGCACGGTCAGCGTTTTATAGTGAGATCGTAACAGAGCTGGAACTGCTCAGAAGGCAGGAGATCGATATTCTGGGCGGGATTGTGATCAGGCAGTTGTGAATGAAAACATGACTGCAAGGTTTTTCATATCAATTTTTTTGCGCAGTGTTTTCGGACGCAGATAAATAGTCAGTAAAAATACATGGAAGCTTCTATAAAAATAGCCTGACTTTTTTAGTGCATTATTCCAAAATATTGCCAGTGGACCTGGTCTTGAGATGGACTACATATCTGACATTCTGGACCAGCCCAATTCGCCCATATTTGCGTTTTAAGACTCAGAGCGGTTAAATACAGGATTAGCCTTAAAATGCGAATATGGGAGCAATAGATACTCTATATTAAGATTT
>CANTHI010000399.1 GCA_947653505.1 uncultured Eubacterium sp. | reverse complement strand
CAGAAGCGAAGTAGGTGTCGCGCCCGTCCGGTTCCACAGACTGGATGCAGAATACCTAGAGCTTCTTAACATTCTGGAAAAGTCTCAGGCAGACAGGCTAACGCCTCCTATCCGGCGTCCTCATGGCCAATACGCAACACTTTTATGTAAATTGTTGCATTTTCCGCTTAAGTTCACGTGTATGTGGCTCAGGCTGCTAAACGAACTGGCAGTAAACCGGACGGACAACAATAAAATGGGTCAGTTTGCTGTTCAGTGGCAGCGATAATGGGAATATTGAAACAGATAAATGTAAAAATCAGCTTGCAAAGAGTGGTTGATTTTGATTATAAATATGTATATACTATAGATTAAGAAAAACAAATGTGGAGGGATATATATGGTGGCAGTACATGAATATTACAATGGAGCAGTATGTGTTCCTTTAGAAAAAGAACATTTTTTCATGAACCAGAAAGTAATCATCACTGCGTTAGATGAAAAAATAGAACCAAAAGTCCGCAAATTGGGAACACTTGAGGGAAAAGCATCGGTGTCTTTTGAAAAAACTGCCAAGGGAGCATAAAGATCCGTTTGACCGGATAATTATATGGCAGGCTATAAAAAATGGAATGGTGCTTTTATCTGTAGATTCGAAAATGGATTATTATATTAATCATGGTTTAGTAATATTTGAATGAATGCCAAAATATAGGAAAACCCAGAACTGGCCAGATTTCATAGCTTGTAAAAATATGAGTAGATTTTTCAGTAAATCCAGCTATAATAAAAGCATAGGAACCCTTAAGGAACTACAGGCATAAAGAAAGGAGTGAAAACAGATGCTCATGATTGCAGCAGCTCCATGCAAAGTCTGACAGGATAGGACTGCATGGAGCAGAACATACTGTCCTGCGTCAGACTTTGCGAATTTTTGTATGAAAAGGAAAACGAAAATACAAAAAGGAGCAGAATCCTATGAGAGAACAGGACAGAAATAAAGACAAAAATAGAAATAAGAGTAGAAGTAAGAATAGAAGTAATAATAGAAATAATAATAGACCTAAAGATAACTATAAGGGCAGAAGCAAAGAGAAAAGCACAAATAAAAATAGCACGAAAAATAAACACGACTTTTTTCTCCTGTGGCTGACGCAGATTTTTTCCAGTCTCGGAAGCGCCATGACCGGCTATGCGCTCGTGATCTGGTCTTATTCGCAGAAAGGCTCGGCGCTGATGACGGCACTGCTGATGGTATGTACCTATACACCGTATGTACTGCTCAGTATTTTCGCAGGTGCGCTCAGTGACCGGTGGGATAAAAAGAAAACAATGCTTGTCTGTGACACAGCCGCAGCGGCAACGACCGTTCTTACGCTGGCGCTGCTGCATCTGGATATGCTGCGCATCTGGCATCTGTATCTGATGAATGTGATAAACGGTCTGATGAATACGATCCAGCAGCCGGCTTCGGAGGTAGCAGTTACGAGACTGCTGCCAAAAGAGTATTATCAGAAAGCTGGAGGTCTGCGGTATATTTCGGGTGCGCTGAACTCAATTCTGACGCCGGTGATTGCGACGGCTGTTTTAGGAATCGCGGGTATTGATGCCGTGATCGCGTTTGATCTGTTTAGCTTTGCGACAGCGTTTTTCGTGCTTTTGTGGTTTATACGGATTCCGCAGGCAGAGCAGGAGGCGGAGGAAAAAGAAAGCCTGATGCAGTCTGTGTCAGAGGGTATTGCTTATCTGAAAAAAGAGCGGGGAATTTTTCATCTGATTTTATTTCTGGCGGCGATTAATCTCGTAGCTTCTATTTATGAGGCAGCGCTTCCGGCGATGATATTATCCCGCAATGGAGGCAGCCAGAAGGCGCTTGGTATGGTTCAGACGGTGGTCGGGGTATCCATGCTGCTGGGCGGAATTGTGGCCCTGCTTGCAAAGGAGCCAAAAAGCAGGGTGCGTGTGATTTGCAATTGTCTGTTGTTTTCCATGAGCTTTGAAAACTTTATGCTTGCGCTGGGCCAAAATCCAGTTGTATGGTGTATCGGCGGATTTCTTGGCTGGATGTCAATTCCGCTGATGAATGCCAATCTGGACGCTGTGATGCGCCTGCGGATTCCGGAGAACATACAGGGGCGTATTTATGCGGTCCGCAATTCCTTTCAGTTTTTTACCATACCGATTGGATATTGTGCCGGAGGGCTGCTTGTAGATACTGTATTTGAGCCGTTCATGGCATCGCGGGAGCAGGGCAGCATTTTCATAAAGCTGTTTGGCTCCGGAAAAGGTTCTGGTGCGGCGTTTCTGTATCTGGTGCTTGCGTTTTCGGGGATTGCAGTCTGCCTGTATTTCAGAAAGGATAAAGCCATCTGGAAACTGGAAGCTTGTAACGAAAACCGGTAGAAAATAAGAAAACAGCCTGTTACCTGCTTTGTAACAGGCTGTTTTCTTACTATAAAATATGGAGGTAGTATTATGACTGAACTGGATAAATGTATGGCGGGAGAAGTTTATGACTGCCATGACGAAATCTTTCTGGAACTCAAGCGTCACGCGAGACAATTATTACAGGAATATAATGCCCTTGCCTATGATCAGAAAACGGAAAAGCTAAGTATTTTAAAACAGCTGTTCGGCGGAATTGGTACAAATGTATCTGTCGGGCTTCCATTTATCTGCGATTATGGAAGAAATATTTATATGGGAAACAATGTTTCCGTAAATATGAACTGCACATTTGTAGACTGCAATAAAATAACGATTGGCGATCAGGTGCTGATTGCTTCAAACGTGCAGCTTTATACGGCGACCCATCCTGTTGAGCTGTCAGAAAGGCTTACGCCAGACTGGAGCATGGAAACAGGACAGTATTTCTGCCGTACTTACGCATTGCCTATCAAAATTGGCAACGGCTGCTGGCTGGGCGGAGGTGTGATTGTCCTTCCGGGTGTGACGATCGGCGATGGTTCTGTCATAGGAGCCGGAAGCGTTGTCACTAAAGATATCCCACCAGACTCACTGGCAGCAGGCAACCCTTGCCGTGTGATCCGAAAAATCAATAAAAACTATGATTGACAGGAACCGTAATAAAATAACCTGTCACAGATGCACAGGTTATTTTATTACGGTTCTTTACTGAAACATACAGCGGCAGCCGGTCTGTTTTAAAAATTCATCCTCAAAATGCTGCAGCTTTTCTTTTGGCTGCGGTGTGGAAAGCTTTAACAGCACAGCTTTTTGTGCCGGCAGGTAGGAAGGATTTCGGGCAAGCGGTATTTCCTGACGAATGCACAGCAGCTGGGCGGTCTTAAACAGTTCGTTCTGGTTAATTTTATCGGCAATGCAGATCCGCCAGCCAGTCTGATCGGAAAGCTTTTGCAAAACGTCCGCATACTGCATGCCCAGCGCAGGGGAGAGAAATCCGAGTGAAAGATAGTTTCCCTGTGCGTCCTGTTTCAGGCTTTTTTTGTCTGGTTTGTGTGCCAGACCGCGGAAAGCTTCGTCAATATATGAAAATGCCAGATTCTGCTCGGCCTGTCTGACCGGTTTTTCAGGCGTAAAAAAAGAAGTCTGGCTGGCTGCGGCTGCAGTAAAAGATGAAGCTTCCTGCTGCGAATGGCCGTTGATCAGCAGGGTCCATCCGGTTGTCCCATAAAACTGGCTGGCTGCGGCTGTATCGGGTTCTGGCCTGTCATCTGACAGAGTGACCGAATAGCACTTTTTATCTTCAAAATAAGAAGTCTTTTGCAGCCGGGTTTCAAAGAGCATCGAAAGCAGAAGTGCAGCCGCATGATGATTCATGGATGGATGCATCTGCAGTGTCCAGTCTGTAGCAGCTTTAAACTGCGCGGCTTTTTTTTGAAACAGCTCCGGATCCTGACTGTCCGGATAATCAAACTGCAGCAGCACTTCTTTTTTCTCTGTATGGTAGCTGATTTTACGGTAGGTACTGGCAGAAAACAGGGTCTGGATCTGCTGCTCCAGTTCCTGTATGGTCAGTTCTTTTGGAGCGAGCGCTTCTGCCACTGCTTCTGGTGTGTTTGCTTCAAATAAAAACAGCTACCATACAGAGAAAAAAGAAGTGCTGCTGCAGTTTGATTATCCG
>CANTHI010000398.1 GCA_947653505.1 uncultured Eubacterium sp. | reverse complement strand
TCGGTTAATCGATTACATTTGTTTCACATGTCCGCTCTTTACTTCAAATACCCGGTCAATCTGAAACCGGTTTTTCACAAATTCATCCAGTCCGGTACATGTAATAATTGTCTGTATATCATGTATACTCGCAAGCAGGAAATTCTGCCTGCTGCTATCAAGCTCTGAGAGGACATCATCCAGCAGCAATACCGGTGTATCATGAATCAGATTTTTAACCATTTGTATTTCTGACATCTTCAGTGACAGCGCTGACGTCCGCTGCTGTCCCTGCGAACCAAATTTGCGGATATCTGCATCCCCGATCTGAAACAGCAAATCGTCCCGATGCGGTCCGACTGAAGTCTGACAGTACTTCATATCTTTTTCCCGTGCCGCCCCAAGCTCCGCCTCAAACCTGTCTTCCCTGGTGTCCGGTTCATAGGTCAGCAGCAGCTCCTCCCGGTTTCCGGAAATATTTTTATGAATACTGTATACAATTTCTCTCAATTCTTTCACAAACGCATCCCTGCGCCGGATAATGCGCTGTCCATATTCAATCAGCTGCATATCCCAGATGGCAAGCGTATCTATCAAATCCCGGCGAAACACCAGATCTTTTAGCAGTTTATTTCTCTGGTTCAGAACCTTATTGTAGTTTGCCAGATCAGACAGATAGATCCTGTCTAACTGACACAGCTCCAGATCCAGAAAACGCCGCCTCTGGGCAGGACCATTCTTGATAATGTTCAAATCTTCAGGCGAAAAAAATACAATATTTAAAATCCCAAACAATGCACTGGCCTTTTTAATCGGAATCCGGTTGACAGCGATTCCTTTCGAACGGTTTTTCTTTAAATGAATGTCGATCTGATATTCTTTTTCATTTTTGACTGTCACCGTCCGGATATGTGCTTCTTCCTGTCCAAACCGGATCATTTCCTTATCCCTGCTGCCCTTATGTGATTTTGTCGTACCACTTACATAAGCAGCTTCCAGTATATTGGTTTTCCCCTGTGCATTATCCCCAAACAAAATATTTGTTCCTTCAGTAAATGTCAGAGATAAATCATCATAATTGCGAAAATTTTGCAATTCTACAGACCTGATCAGCATTGGACTACTTTCATTGTTTCACCATTATAAGAAACAACATCTCCATCATGAAGTTTTTTGCCACGCTGCAGCTCTGCTTTTCCATTCACAGTCACTTCTCCATTTTTGATTACAACCTTTGCTTCCACACCGGAACCAACCATTCCGGCAAGCTTAAGCGCCTGTCCTAACCGGATATATTCATCTTTTATTCTAATCATACCCATTCATACCACCAATTTCAATCATTAATTGTCTGAAGCGTTAAAATTAACCGGAAGAATCAGATAAATATAGCTGTCATGATCATCCCTGATAAAACATGGCGCTTTTGGATTCACCATATATAACGTAACTTCTTCTTCCTCAATCACACGGAGCGCATCAATAAAAAATTTAGGATTAAACCCTATCAGCATATCCTTTCCTTCTTTTTCGATCTCAATGTCTTCATTCATGGAACCGATATACGACGTAATTTTTAATTCCATAAAATCGTCCCTGATATCCATAATAATAGGCTTTTTGTCATTTTCCTTAACTAAAAGTGTTGCGCGGTCAATGCATTCCAGCAAAATACGCTTATTAATTTTTATTTTCGTTTCATAAGCTGAAGATACCATCTGGTCAATTTTAAAGTATTCCCCTTCCAGCAGCCTTGATACAACCGTTGTTTTTTCAAATTCGAAAATAATATGATTATCTGTAATATAGATATCGACATTTTCTTCAGCGGAACCAGGCAGTATTTTGCTGATTTCCTGTAAGGTTTTGCCTGGAACGATTACTTTTTTATTTTCACAGCTGTTTTTTAATTCAATATTACGGATGGATATCCGGTGGCCATCCAAAGAAACTACCTTCAGCCTGTTTTCATTAATTTCGAACAGTTCTCCGGTCATCAGCTTATTCGTATCATTATCTGCGATAGAAAAAATAGTCTGTCTGATCACCTCTTTTAATGTAAACTGTGTAATGGAAACAGGTGCGTTTTTTTCTACCTGGGGCAGATATGCAAAATCATCTCCCTGTTTTCCTATAATATTAAACTTAGACTTCTCACATGTAATTGTCGTCTTTAGCTTTTCGTCTGAAGTGATCACGATATCATTGTCCGGAAGCTTTCGTACAATTTCGGAAAAAATCTTAGCATCCAGCGCTATGATTCCAGGTTCTTTAATCTCACCTTCGATCGTTGTCTCGATTCCCAATTCCATATCGTTTGCAAGCAGCCGGATATCTCCTTTAGAAGCATCAATTAAAATGCATTCCAGAATAGGCATTGTCGTTTTGGAAGGAACTGCCTTGATCGCGGTATTGACACCATAGAGCAGATTTGTTTTTGAACAGATGAGCTTCATGTGCATAACTCCTTTCAGGATTGAATCTGATAAATACATATATATTACTTCGTAATAGTAATAGTAGGGACAGTGCAAATGTTCAAAAGTACCTGAAGTCCTTAAAATATCAGAAAAATGAGGTTTGAAAACTACGTGAACAACCTCACGTGAACGGTCTGATAAAATGTGTATAACTGAAGAGAGAAGAAAACCGGGTCAGTTTTTTGTGGATTTTTCAAAAGTTATCCCATCAGATTCACATGAAATAGGATAGTTATCCACAGTTATCCACAAAAAATTGTGGATAACTGTGGATAAATCAGGTATCTTTAATTAGGATTGATCTTTTTTCGTATTGTTTCTATGATATTCTGCATCGATTCGCTTGACTTGTATTCCGCTTCTATTTTCTCAACCCCATGAAAGATCGTAGAATGGTCGCGTCCACCCAGAATCTCTCCGATGCTGGCCAGAGAAGCGCCTGTCATATTTTTACACAGATACATAGCGATCTGGCGGGGCTTTACAATATCACTGCTTCTGGATTTTGAGATCAGCTGCTGCGGAGTTTTTTGAAAATGCTCTGCAACAATCTCGATAATCAGCTGAGGCGTAATTTCCCTGTGCAGATCCGGATTAATAATACTTTCGAGCTGCTCTTTTGCCGTATCAATGGTGATTTCGACGTTTGTAAGGCGTGAAAAAGCCATTAACCGGTTCAGGGCGCCTTCCAGCTCACGGATATTGGATTTAATATTCGTCGCTATGTATTTGATAATTTCATCGTCAAATTTGATATTGTCCATTTCTTCCTTGCGCCGCAGGATAGCCATACGTGTTTCATAGTCCGGGGAACCGATGTCAGCCATACAGCCCCACTGGAAACGGGAACGAAAGCGTTCTTCCAGTGTGGTCATCTCTTTTGGAGGTTTATCACTGGAAACTACGATCTGTTTTCCAGCATTGTAAAGGACATTAAAAGTATTAAAAAATTCTTCCTGTGTCCGGTCTTTTCCTATTATAAACTGAATATCATCTATTAACAGGACATCAACATTCCGGTACTTGTCCCGGATTGCGTTAATTTGTGCGTTACTGCCATTTCGAATGGCATCGATGACTTCATTTGTAAATACTTCAGATGGTACATATTGTATCTTCAGCTTTGGATGATTGGCAAGGATATGGTGTGCAATGGAATGCATCAGGTGTGTCTTGCCAAGACCAACGCCGCCCCACAAAAAAAGAGGGTTGTATTGCTTTGCAGGATTCTCAGCTTCTTCTGCGACTACCAGAGAAATGGTATGTGCAAGTTTATTATTGCTGCCGACTACAAAAGTATCGAACGTATAGTTTGGATTCAGATCATGGTTTTTATAAGCGGCAGTATCCTCCTGCATGGCAGTCGATTTGGCTGGCTTCATTTTCTTTGCGTCTTCCGGAAGAATGAATTCAATCTCATAGTCAATGCCGGTCACTTCTGCAATTACAACCTTTAATGGAGTCCGGTATTTTTTTGTAATGTAATTCAGAGCAATCTGCTCAGGCGGGGCAAGAATATATATTTTATCCCCGTCAATCTGAAAGATTTCCAATGGTTTTATCCACGAATCGTAGACAACTTTGGAAAGCTCGTATTCTTCTTTTACCATTAATAGTATTTCTTCCCATTTTTCC
>CANTHI010000397.1 GCA_947653505.1 uncultured Eubacterium sp. | reverse complement strand
TTATCAATCTCAATCACACGTTTTTTCATAACCCGCACGATTTCAAGATTATGCGTAACGACTACTACAGTCGTTCCGCGGGCATTGATTTCTTCCAGAAGATTCATAATTTCCCATGCATTGTTATTGTCCAGATTTCCCGTCGGTTCGTCTGCCAGCAGTATTTTGGGCTGATTGACCAGTGCGCGGGCAATCGCCACACGCTGCTGCTCCCCGCCGGACAGCTGTCTGGGATAGGAACGGTATTTCGCAGCAAGCCCTACCATCGACAGCATCTGCGGTACTTTCTTGCGTATCGTCCTGCCGGAGCTGCCAATGACATGCATCGCAAAGCTGACATTATCATATACATTCCGGTCCTTCAGCAGGCGGAAGTCCTGAAAGACAACACCGATCTGCCGGCGGAACACAGGTATCTGCCGGCGCCTGATCGTACTGATATCCTGTTCATTTATGTAAATTTTCCCTTCTGTCGGCTCCAGTTCTTTTAACAGCAGCTTAATCAGTGTTGATTTTCCAGACCCGCTGTCGCCCATTACAAACACAAACTCCCCTTCCTCAATCTGAATGGAAATATCATCCAGTGCAGGAATCCCTTCTGCGTATGACTTACTCACATGTTCAAGCCGAATCATAAATCTGATACTCCTCCTAATAGTCCAGTGTTTCCATGTACTTCATATATTTTACGACCATAAGCGCGATTTTAAACGTAATCGCATCTTCAAATACCCGAAGATCCAGCCCTGTACTTTTCTGCAGCTTATCCAGGCGGTATACAAGCGTATTGCGGTGGATATACAGCTGTCTGGACGTCTCCGATACATTCAGGCTGTTTTCAAAAAACTTATTGATCGTTGTCAGTGTCTCTTCGTCAAATTCATCCGGTGATTTGCCGTCAAAAATTTCCTTAATAAACATCTTGCAGAGCGGAATCGGCAGCTGGTAAATCAGACGTCCGATGCCAAGCTGCGAATATGCGATAATATCCTTATCTTCAAAAAAGATCTTCCCGACATCCAGTGCCATGCGCGCTTCTTTGTAAGAACGGGACACTTCCTTAATCTCCCCGACAATCGTGCCGTAAGCAATATGCTCCTGTCCGGTCAGGTCGGACGTAAACAGATTCCAGATCACCTCCGCCGTCTTCGCCAGATCGTCATAGCCCTCGTTTTCTGCCAGTTCTTTCACTACGATGATATTTTTCTCATCGACTGCAGTCACAAAATCTTTGGATTTTCCGCCAAACAGGCTTCTGACCCGCTCCAGCTCATTCCCGTCTTTTTCGCGGTTTGTCTCAATAATATAGACTGCCCTGCGCACATCCGCCTCGATATGCAGCTTCTTTGCACGATTGTAAATATCTACCAGAAGCAGATTGTCCAGCAGAAGATTTTTGATAAAATTGTCCTTGTCAAAACGTTCTTTGTATGCAATCAGAAGATTCTGAATCTGAAAGCTGGCTATCTTGCCAATCATATATACATCGTCACTCTCTCCATACGCAAGCAGCACATATTCCAGCTGATGCTCATCAAACACCTTAAAAAACTGGCATCCCTGCATCACCTGACTGTCAGCCGGAGATTCCACAAACAGAAGCGCCGAATCCTTATATCTTTCACTATCTGTAAATGTCGATGCCAATACTTTACCCTCGGTATCAATCACACATAAATCAGTACGGGTTATCCCCTTTAACCCATCGATTGTATTCTGAAGTATTTGGTTTGATATCATATCTTTTCTCCTTCTCTCCTGTTAACCTTCTGCTGTATTTTTATTTTTGCATCATTTTTGCATCATTTTTCACAAAAAATCTTACTTCTTTTTGTATAAAAAATCAGTTTTAACTATCATAATACAAAACATAAAAAAAATAAAGTAGAAAGTCACATTTTTTTGTGCTAATATTCCAAAAAACCTTCCCCAAGTACTTCTCTGGCATCGGTAACAATGACAAATGCATGGACATCAATATTCCGGATATGTTCTTTTAATGTTACAACCTCCTTTTTCGACACAACACAAAACAGCATATTGCGCTGCTCCTCCCGATACATCCCCACCGCAGGCAGCAGGGTCGTACCCCTGTTCATCTGATGCAGGACTGCATCTGCTATCTGTTCATACTGATCTGATATGATATAAACCGCTTTGGAAAATTTACCACCTTCTGTAATAAGATCCGATACCCGCGACGTAAGATATACCGCAAATATCGCGTATAATGAAGCGCGGATCCCGCATACATAAATACCGGCTATAATAATCATTCCATCAATCACCTGCAGAATCTGCGCGATGGAATACGACCGCAGCCTGATATGCAGCAGCGTCGCAATCAGATCCGTACCGCCCGTTGCGACCTGCGCACTCAGCACCAGCCCGATCCCCGTACCTGTCAGAACCCCGCCATAAACCGAAGCCAGCAGATAATCCCCGCCCGCCAGATCCAGATCCGGGATCACGCCGAGCCAGAACGACAGCAGCAGCGAAGCCGTCAGCGTCCGTCCAAGAAAACGTCCGCCTTTTAATTTAAATGCCGCCAGAAACAGCGGCAGATTCAAAACCAGATTGGTAAGCCAGATCGGAATCCCGCCTTTGATAACCCCCGCCGTAAGTCTGCGCACCATAATCCCAATACCGGTAAATCCGCCCGTAACAAGCCCGATCGGGTCATACGTACTCTTAATGGCAAATGCCATAATTCCCGTTCCCGCTGCGATCAGCAGATACGAGCGGATGCGTCTTTGATTCTTAAGATTATTATCCATGTCTTTCCTCATAATTATGAATTACATTTTTAAACCGTCCTTTATGAATCAGCTGCTGAAACCAGAATAAAAAAGACGATTTCTTTTTCATATTTTTGTAATCTGTCCCAAGCGAATACCAGACTCTCGCGCTGATTTTCGCCTTTTCCTGCAGCAGAAACGCGTCCTCTAATGGAGACGCAAGCACCGATAAAACGATATCCGGCGCCGCAGCATTGATCTCATTAATCATCATATCATAATCATTCCCGCATGTATCTGACAAATAGCTTCCCACAATCCGGATCGTTTCATACTTCGATTTTAAAAATTCCATGAAATCATCCAGATCCTGCTGATCCTGCGCAACCAGAAAAAAACTGCTCTGTCCAAGGATTCTTTCCTGCAGAAACGCTTTCATAAATCCCCGCTCACCCGCTTCATGCAGACGCTGCGCGGAATATATGCCAGCTTCGGTCAGAATCTCCCTGTCCGCGACAACTACCAGATCCGCCTGCGCGATTCCATCCCGCACCGTCTGATTGTCCGCAGCCATGCTGAGCATTTCAATGGATGCTGTACGGATAATATTCAGTTCCTGTCTGTCGTAAAAGGATTCACTTTGTATCATTTCTTCCCGCAGTGTAAAATGATCGATCTCCATTCCAAGCAGCCGGATTTTTTTTACCATATATGATATGACCTCACTTTATTGTTTATCATTGTGGGCATGCGTTACGATAAATCAGTAGTATAGCAAATCCTTCGGTTTTTTGCAAGCAAATGAAATAATATCTTAAAGATGTGACAATTGTATGAAAATTTCGACATATTCCGACCTTTTTTGCTATTTGTTTCATGATTCAAAAGTCAATAGTTTTTTCAATCTATTTCCAAAACAATGCAACTTTATGAATGCTTCACAAAACAAATGTTCCGGCTTTACGGAACTATCCACCGACTTTTCCACATCTTATTTTGTGGATAACGTGCATAACTCTGTGTATAACTCCATTTTTTCACATTTTCCTTCTTTTTCGATGTGGATAACTTTTTTTCGACCGACAGTTTTTTCTGTCATATTCTGGAAATTGTTTTCAATTTTCGTCATTTTGTATATGCGCTTTCTACTCCTGAAATACGAAGAGTATTTGTAGTGCAAAACATTTTTACATATACTGCTGAAACACCACTTTGTTTATTTTTGCAGTACCAATAAAAAAAACAGGGAATTACTTCGATGTGAATAGAAGTACATTCCCTGTTGTGCCTTATTTAATGAGCATACTTTTTAATTAAATAGAAATAATATAATTAAAAAGTATGCTCATTAAATAAGGCACAACA
>CANTHI010000396.1 GCA_947653505.1 uncultured Eubacterium sp. | reverse complement strand
GAGCCGGGCTGGCAGTGAGAGCCGTTTAGACAAGATGGAGATACGATGAAAAAGGCAAAGCTTAAGTCCGATTATTATTATCTGTTTTCTGCGAAGAGCTTTGACGAGGTACTGCTGGAAAAGGCAAAGGAAGATCCAAGGCTGGTGCTGGTGGATATGACGCAGCTGTAAATGTCAGACAGGAGCGGAACAAAACCAGTTAGCACACCCGGCAGAAATTGCCGGATACCATACCGTGAACAGGAATGAGATTGCAGGAAAGATAACCGTTTCCTGTAATCTCATTGTTGCTGTATTACACAATCACCGGACCAGACAGTAGGAGAGAGTATGCCAAAAGCGTTATATATAGCAGAAAAGCCTTCGGTAGCGCAGGAATTTGCAAAGGCTTTAAAAATGGATATGAAAAGACACGACGGATATCAGGAAGGAGCGGACGCTGTCGTGACCTGGTGCGTAGGCCATCTGGTGACTATGAGTTATCCGGAGGCGTATGATCCCAAATATAAGAAATGGAGTCTGTCCACACTGCCATTTTTACCGCAGGAGTTTCAGTATGAGGTGATACCAAATGCCGCGAAGCAGTTCCGGATCGTTGCGGCGTTATTAAACCGCAAAGATATTCAGACGATTTATGTCTGTACGGACTCCGGGCGGGAAGGGGAGTACATATACCGGCTGGTAGAGCAGATGGCAGGAGTAAGAGGCAAGCAGCGCAGGCGGGTCTGGATTGATTCCCAGACCGAAGAAGAGATACTGCGCGGGATTAAACAGGCAAAGGATCTGTCAGAATACGACAATCTGGCCGCCAGCGCCTATCTGCGTGCAAAAGAAGATTATCTGATGGGGATCAATTTTTCCAGACTGCTTTCGCTGAAATATGGAAATGCAGTCGCGGATTACCTGCATGAAAAGTATGTCGTCATATCCGTCGGGCGTGTGATGACCTGCGTTCTCGGCATGGTGGTGCGCAGGGAACGGGAAATCCGTGTGTTTGTGAAAACGCCGTTTTACAGGGTACTGTCGCAGATCGACGTATCCGGGCATAAAATAGAATGTGAATGGAAGGCGGTGGAAGGCTCCGCGTATTTTCAGTCCCCAAAGCTGTATAAGGACAACGGATTTTTGGAAAAGGAAGAGGCAGAGCGTCTGATCGCACATCTGAACGGACAGCCGCCGGTGCAGGCATCCGTCGTTTCGATGGAAAAGAAAAAAGAAACAAAGCACGCGCCGCTGCTGTTTAATCTCGCGGAGCTGCAGAACACGTGCTCCAGATTTTTCAAAATCAGTCCGGACCAGACACTTGGTATCGTGCAGGAGTTGTATGAAAAAAAGCTGGTCACATATCCGCGTACCGACGCCCGTGTTCTGTCTACGGCAGCGGCAAAGGAAATACGCAAAAATATCAGCGGTCTTTGTAAGATTCCGCAGGTATGCGGATTCGCACAGACGATTCTTTCAAATAAAAGCTATGAAAACATCGCAAAGACCCGTTACACAAACGACAAACTGATCACCGATCATTATGCGATCATCCCGACGGGGCAGGGATTTGGAGCGTTAAAGACGCTGAATCCTACGGCAAAAAAAGTATACGAGACGATCGTCCGCCGGTTTCTGGCCATCTTTTATCCGCCAGCGGTCTATCTGAAATATCAGATTGTCTTTCAGGTACGCGAAGAAAAATTTTTTGCCAGCTTTAAAGTACTGAAAGAGCAGGGATATCTGCCGGTCATGGAATATTCGTTTTTTCAAAAGAAAGAAAAAGCTCCCGCGACAGGAAAAGCAGAATCCATACAGCAGAATACGGAAGAAGCGAAAATGCACACGGACGGATCCGGGCAGGATGCAGCAAAAATGCAGATGGATGCATCAGAGCAGGATGCAGCGGATGATCTGCCGGCAGACGATGAAGGATTGCTGGAAGCGATTGCTGCTGTGAAAAAAGGCATGATATTTCCGGCAGACAGGTTCTGGATACGGGAAGGCGAGACATCTCCGCCAAAGCGGTATAATTCCGGTTCCATGATACTTGCGATGGAAAATGCAGGCCAGCTGATTGAAGATGAGCAGCTGCGGGCAACGATCAAAGGCAGCGGAATTGGCACAAGCGCAACCAGGGCAGAGATTTTGTCAAAGCTGGTCAGGAACAAATATCTGGCGCTAAATAAAAAAACACAGGTTATTACGCCGACTCTGCTGGGGGAGATGATTTTTGACGTTGTGAACGCGTCGATTAAGTCCCTGCTGAATCCGGAGCTGACGGCAAGCTGGGAAAAAGGACTGACCTATGTCGCGCAGGGCTCGATTACGACACAGGAATATATGACGAAGCTGGAGCATTTTATTAAAAGCCGTACGAGCGGTGTGCTGAATCTGAATAACCAGTACCAGCTGCGCAGTTATTTTGATCAGGCCAGAGCGTATTATAAAAAATAAACGCTGTGTACCAGAGGTCATGGACAGCCGGTATTGTGTATGGAAAATTTACATAAAAATAGTTGGAATAGTTGGAAAGGATAGAAAAATGGAAGCTTGTTTAATTAAAAATTTGTATGATCTGAATGAAACAATTGCTGCAGGATTATTTGACGGTGCGGAGTATCCGTGGGAGGTACTGGGGAAGATTTCCGCGTTTATTCCAGAGCTTGGAAAACAGCTGGATACCAGCCGCTTTGAGCAGCGTGGGGAAAATATCTGGATTGCAAAATCCGCAACGGTTGCGCCGACGGCCTGCCTGAACGGGCCGCTGATCATCGATGAGGAAGCCCAGATCCGGCATTGCGCATTTATCCGCGGCAATGCCATCGTAGGAAAAGGCGCTGTCGTAGGCAACTCTACAGAGCTGAAAAATGTAGTAATTTTTAACGGCGTTCAGGTGCCGCATTATAATTATGTCGGGGATTCTGTTCTGGGTTACAAATCCCATATGGGCGCCGGCTCCATTACGTCTAATGTAAAATCAGATAAAACGCTTGTTTCGGTGAAAGACGGCAATACCGTGATCGAAACCGGACTGAAAAAATTCGGCGCCATGTTAGGTGACTTTGTGGAGGTAGGCTGTAACAGCGTGCTGAATCCGGGCACGGTAGTCGGAAGACATACGAATATCTATCCGCTGTCTATGGTACGGGGAGTTGTAGCGCCGGATTCCATATATAAAAATAAAAATGAAATTGTTACAAAAAAATAACGGATGTTCTGTCCTGCTGCAAAAAATTGTTGCTATGAGTGGCTGCAGGCCGTGAATAGTAAGGAACTGTATACGAATCACTTAAACCATCTGCCTGTCTTTTTATGAAATAAAATGACGTAAATTTTCAGAAATACTTGTAATATGGAATCTTCATCCGTATAATAAAGATATCACTGGCTGCTGATAAAAATATATCCAAAGAACATGTAATGGAGCGTAAACACGTTCTGGAAACGATAGAAAGGATAAAACAGGAACAGAGAAAGGCTGCAGTATGAAACAAGCAAAGAAGATTTCCATAAAAACCATTCTGAAAATCTTATGGGTAATATATGCCTGTCTGAGCGTGGTCAGCTGGCTGCCGATGGCAAATCATCTGATTACAAAGGATTATGAACAAATCTCACAATGCATCACATTAAATGATTCATGGGAATTGTGGATCAATGGGCAAAGCTATGGAAAAGTGACGCTGGAGGATTTCCGGTTTCCGCCTGTGCAGAAAGGGGACCAGATTATTATGGAGCGGATACTGCCGGACAACTGGACCATACTGGAAGGGGTGCTGCGAATCCATATCAGGCAGACTGCGGTCAGCATTTTTGTAGATGGCAAAAAGGTCTATACATATGGCTATGACCGTGCTGCTTTTGGCAAAACGGTCGGAAGCGGCCTGCAGTTTATTGATTTTCCAGGATCCTATCAGGGAAAACGGCTGACGATTCAGATGGAACTGGTCGAGAACCATGCGTTTACCAGGCAGGATCCGATCCGGATTTACGAATGGAAAAATGCATACCGGGTACTGATGACGGAAAACAGAATCCCGATGCTGTTTGGCAGTTTTCTGCTGATTTTCGGGCTGGCTACGGCTATGGTTTTTGTGTACTGGTTTGTGTTTGAGAAGGGATTAAAGCCGGTGCCAGTCA
>CANTHI010000395.1 GCA_947653505.1 uncultured Eubacterium sp. | reverse complement strand
TCCGGTACCACAGACTGGAAGCAGAATACTTAGGGCTTCTTGCATTCTGGAGCGGACACAGCAGACGGGGCAAATTTTCTCTCCCTGCGTCCGCGAAGCCAAAATATAACATTTTTATGTAAATTGTTTCATTTGCTCTTAAGGCAGCTTGTTTTTCATATATCCGGCAAACCTGCATCCATTTGTACGCTTGTCCAGTCTGCCATTGCAAAAAATGCGAATGATATAAAGGTTTTTAGAAACAGAATACTTTCAGGGAGAGAGAAAAAGATGCAGCCTTATTTTCCATTATTTGTAAATCTGGTCCATAAGAAAGTGCGTGTGTATGGGGCAGGGAAGATCGCGGTGCGGCGTATCAGCGGATTGCTGCGTTTTGGTGCGTGTGTTACAGTGGTAGCGCCGTGCGTTTTAAAAGAGCTGTGGGAGTTGTGTACAATTTATCCTGGACAGCTGGTAGTGGAACAGCGGCTTTATCAGTCTGGTGAGATCCGCAAAAAAGAAACAGATTTTGTGCTTGCTGCGACAAATGATATTCTGGTAAATCAGAGTATCTGTGCAGAGTGCCGCAGAAAAGCGATTTTTGTAAATAACGCATCAGACCGGAACCAGTGTGATTTTTACTTCCCGGCGCTGGTGGAACAGGATGGATTTGTGATCGGGGTCACAGGTACGGATGGAGATCATAAAAAAGTAGCGGAGTTTTGCGCCGGACTGCGGGAAAATAGCAGAATACGGGCAGACAGGCAGGAGGATGACAATGAAAAAACTGATTCGGATCGGGACACGGGAGAGTCTGCTGGCATGTGCGCAGGCAGAGCTGTTAGAACAATACATCAGGAACCATCATCCGGAGTATGAGGTAGTACTCGTAAAAATAAAGACAACCGGAGACCGGATTCTGGACCGGAATCTGGCTGAGATCGGCGGAAAAGGACTGTTTGTCAGGGAACTGGATCAGGCTTTGTATGAGAACCGGACGGATCTGTCCGTTCATTCCCTGAAAGATCTGCCGATGGAGGTATCCGCAGATTTTCCGGTTCTTGGGTATTCCCGCAGGGAAGATCCGAGGGATGTGCTCGTGCTGCCGCAAGGGTGTACAAAGATGAATCCGGACCAGCCGTTTGGCACATCCAGTCCGAGACGGCAAATCCAGCTGCGGCAGCTGTATCCGGATTGCCAGATTCGTCCGGTTCGTGGAAATGTCCTGACCCGTCTGCAAAAGCTGGATCATGGGGAGTACGGCGCACTCGTGCTTGCCGCCGCGGGGCTTTGCCGGATCGGACTGACGCACCGGATCAGCGGGTGGTATCCGGTAGAACAGATGGTGCCTGCTGCCGGACAGGGGATACTGGCTGTTCAGGGCAGAAAGGATTTTGACCGCAGTATTCTGGAAGGTTTTTTTGATCCCGGTGCCGGATGGCAGGCGGTTGCAGAACGCAGTTTTGTCAGTGCCTTTGGCGGCGGGTGCTCCTCGCCTGTGGCAGCCTGTGCGGTAATACTGGGAGAACAGATACAGCTTACCGGAATGCTGGCCGGAAAAGATAACGGTGTGCAAAAAGCCCATATTACAGCGCCAAAGCAGGAAGCGGAGCAGGCTGGGAAGCGTCTGGCAGAGATGATGGGCAATTCCCAAAAGCAGGGACTGTAATCTGGCATTTTAGTACAATACCGTTACGGATGGCCCTGACCGTGGCGGTTCCTCTGGAAATTCCGGTTACAGTTCCGTCAGAGGAGACCTGCGCAACGTAGATATTATCAGATTCCCATTTAATTTTTCCTGAGATGCCCTTTACAAGAAGCTGGATATCTTCCCCTTCTGTAATTGTGACTTTCTTAATATTAAGTCTGAGCGTCTGACCAGTGACAGTGACCCTGGAGACTAGTTATCTGAACTGTTACGACTGGATTTTTTCGAATAATATGCCAGACTGTTTCATGTGGTACCGTCTGAAAGAACCGGACAATATTCCTATACATATAATTCAGTCTGGATGATTGAAATAAGAAGAAAGATATGGTAAAATGTATCATATCCGGCAGTTTTCTCAAAACAAAAGACAGGAAAATCAGAAAAAAATCAGATAAAAAATCAGAAAAAAACAGAAATAACAGAGAGGAAGTCGTTTAGATTTTATGAGAGGATTTATGAAAAACCGAAAGCTTGCATCCAGAATCAGCATACTGACCACAGTGATCACTCTGACAGGTATGCTGATTTTGTGGATCATTATTGCGTTCAGTACAGCATCTGTAGTCAGAAATGACATAACCAGTCAGATGACGAATGCGGTGGAATCAAGAGCTGTTATTATAGATGATTATGTTACATCTGCCGAAGAATATCTGCAGGCATTCGCAATCAGCGGCGAAGTGCGGGAGCTGCTGGCGGATCCGGATAATCCGCAGCTGCTGGAGCGTGCCAGACAGTATACGGTAGACTTTGCTAAGATCAAAGGGATTTTTGAAGGCCTTTATATAGCGGATCCGGATACATATGTGCTGACCCATACGGCTCAGGAAGCGATTGGAATCACAACCCGCAAAGGGGAAGAACTTAAGACTTTCCGTGAGAACATCCTGTCCAGGCGCGAGCTGACCAATCTTGGCATTATGCAGTCTCCGGGAACGGGAAATATGGTCATTTCCATGTATTATCCGATTTATGACGGGCAGACCTGTATCGGGTATGCGGGAGCGGGTGTTTATGCTGACCGGCTGATGGATGCACTGCTGGATCTGGAGCTGAAAAACCTGCCGGAAAGCAGATATGTATTTATGAATGCACAGACAGGTGTATATCTTTATCATGAGGATGAGTCTTTACTGAATACGAAAGTACAGGAAGAAGGACACTGTACGATTATCGACCGGGCGCTTGCAGATGGCGGTACACAGACAGAGGTATATACTTACCGGAATGAGGAAGGCAGAAAACAGCTTGCCGTTTACAAATATCTGGATAACAGGGGTTGGATTTTTATGGTTCAGGCAGAGGATTCGAAAGTCTATGGTTCTGTCAGGATGGTGCGTATTCTGATGGGAGCAGCCTGCGGCGCAGTAGCACTGATGATTATTCTGGCAACCCAGGCTGTTTTAAACAGAACAGGAAAAGAACTGATGGTTGTGGAAAAGGCCATCGCGGATCTGAGCGGATTTAATCTGGACGCGGATAAAGATCTGGAGCTGTTTTATGGAAGAAAAGATGAGATTGGCATGATTGCGGAGGCAACACACAATGTCTGCAGCCATTTAAAGGCGGCCATTGGAGATATCGAAAGAGTTTTAAGTGAAATAGCAGATGGAAATCTGACTGTTGATGTAACAGAAAATGAACACTATTACATTGGCGGACTCAGAATGCTGACAGGGAGTCTGCAGGCAATCCATTCCAAACTCACAAAAGTTATTAAAGAAATTTCACTTGTATCCGGTCAGGTGAATGCAGAAGCCGGACAGGTGTTATCCAGAGCAGATTCCATGTCCCGTGGTGCACAGGCGCAGGTACAGGCAGTACAGGCGCTGGAGGATGCTGTCGGAAATATTGAGAAACAGGCAGATTCCACAGTCCGGTATGCAGGTCTTGCAAAAGAGGAAAATATCCGGACACATCAAAGGATCGAAACATGCAGCAGCGATATGCTGAATCTGATGCATGCGATGCAGACCATTGATGAAAAATCCAAAGAGATTATTAAAGTCATAAAATCAATTGAAGATATCGCTTCACAGACCAATATTCTGTCACTCAATGCTGCGATTGAAGCAGCACGGGCAGGAGAAGCAGGCAAAGGATTTGCAGTAGTGGCTGACGAAGTCCGGATGCTGGCAGGCCAGTCTGCAGAAGCAGCCAGAAACACAGCATTTCTGATTCATGAGACCGTTGAAGCAGTAGAGACGGGCAGCCATATTTCAGATCTTACCAATCAGGCCCTGCAGGAGGTTGTTGCAAGCGCGCAAAATGTGTCGGATGCGGTAGCTTCTATTTTTGGAGCAGCAGATGACCAGTCCTGCGCAGTAGAGCGGATTTCGCAGGAACTGAATCAGATTTCAAATGTAGCGCAAAGCAATGGGGATGTCGTAAAAGACTCTGTTGCAGTCAGTGAAAAAATGTCTGAGCAGGCAGTCAGGCTGAAAGAGCAGGTATCACGGTTCCGGCT
>CANTHI010000394.1 GCA_947653505.1 uncultured Eubacterium sp. | reverse complement strand
CAATGTAAAGCGCATTGAGGTTAATGATGAGGGTGAATATATAACGCTAGATTTCTCCCGATTCTGGTACAGCCCTGTCTGAGTTCTTCCAGCCACTGCGATTTTTCTGTCTCTAAAAACTCCCAGACCATGCCATAATAACCACAGAAATCTCCAAGCCCTGTATGTGGTACACTCTGGCGGATGAGACCATGCCAGTAAAAGCTGCTGTCCCGGTAACAGAGCTCTTTCATAAACGGCGATGCGTACAGGTAATGATTGACCAGCGCACGTTCTTTATGAAGCGCCGCCGCAATATCCCGCGCACGGATCCCGTCATTTTTACAAATCAGATAATAGATATTCCTTTCTATAATATCCATAATAACCTCTGCTTTCCAATGTACTTTAAAACTTCTTTTGTACCTGTCCAAACGATAGTCAGAACTGAAAATAAATAAACTGTCCCGCGTCAAATCCCGGCCCGTATACCCCGAATAAGAAAATAAAAGCAAACAGACCAGCTGCCGTAAACCACCGGAACCATGCGCACTGTCTGATTAAAAATACATCCAGCGTTTCCTTTTTTTTATATTTTACCAGGCTGACTGCGAATAACAGCCATAACGAAGCGACCAGAATATGCATCTCGATTCTCTCCAGTCCAAGCTCATACAGGGAGCCATCCGTAAGCACATGCCAGTCCGGCTTTGTAAAAATGCGGACAATATAGCTGCATGCCTGCGTCAGTGTCTCTGCGCGGAAGAAAATCCATGCAAACGTCGTCAGCACAAATGTCGATACGATCTGCCCAAACTGAAAACTAAAGGAATTACGCTTTGTATGTGTCACTGCATAGAGCCTGTCCCTGTACGGTCTTGTAAACGCAGCGGCCACCTGAAACATCCCGTGTATCCCGCCCCAGACAACAAAATGCCAGCTTGCGCCATGCCACAGCCCGCTGACCAGAAATGTGATCAGCATATTCAGATTTCTGCGGAGCATCCCGCAGCGGTTTCCGCCAAGCGGAATATACAGATAATCTTTAAACCATGTGCTCAGTGAAATATGCCATCTGCGCCAAAATTCCCTGATACTTTTCGAAAAATACGGGGTATCAAAATTTTCCATCAGCGTAAATCCCATGACTTTTGCGGCGCCGATAGCAATTGTGGAATAGCTGGCAAAATCACAGTAAATCTGAATCGAAAATGCTGCCGCGGCCAGAATAAGCTCTACTGTGCCATAAAAATACCAGGCATCGTACACCGTATTGACCAGTATCGCAATCCGGTCCGCAATCACCATTTTCTGAAAATAACCCCACAGCATGATCCGCATACCGCTTGCAATCCGGTCATAATCAAACAGCTGTCTTTGCGGGATCTGTCCCAGCTGACGGATCTGACGCAGGAGATTTTCTGACCGTTCAATCGGCCCTGCGACCAGCTGCGGAAAAAAGGAAACAAACAGTGCGTATTTTAATATATTTCTTTCCGGCTCAATCTCTTCCCGATATACATCTACCGTATAACCAAGCGCCTGAAACGTATAAAAAGAAATTCCGACCGGAAGCACAAGCGAAAACGGCCGCTCCACGATTGCAAATCCCAGTTTCTCCAGAAAAAAATTGAGATTTCCAAGTGCAAAATCAAAATATTTAAAAAATCCGAGAATCCCAAGATTGACCAGAAAACTGACCGCTACAATCCACTTTTTAACGACCGTATTCCCGCCCCGCTCCCTGCAGGCGCCAAGCAGAAGGCCGGTCAGCCACGTCGCCAGTGTGGAAAACGCAATCAGAACCGCATATTTCGCATTCCAGCTCATATAAAAATAATAACTGGCAGCCAGCAGCCACAAGTATCTGGTTTTCTTTGGAACAATAAAATAAATGCTTACTACGATTGGGAAAAACACCAAAAAGTGAAAGGAATTAAACAGCATTTTTTCTCCCGCCTTTTTCATATAAAAATGATGGATGCAGCAAAAGCATGCCTTCCCAATCAGTAATTTCCATTTTTGTTATTTTTATTCAGGGCAATACACAAACTGCCTGATTTTTTACCAGAATCAAAATAAAATGGCAGACCCAGTCTGTCTGCCATTTCATTTCACATAGCTATTTTTCCAAAAGAGGTTTACTCCTCCTTTAATATAAACTGTCCTACGAGTTCATCCAGCGTAGCCGCCTGCGCAGACAGCTGCTCACTTGTCGCGGAGGATTCCTCAGCTGCCGCAGAATTGTTCTGCACAACTTCTGAAATCTGGCTGATTCCCTGCTCTGCCTGGCGCATGGTTTCCGCCTGCGTAATCACCATCACGCTAAGATTTTTGGAAGACTCTGCAATCTGCTTAATCCCGCTGACCACATTGTCAATTGAGCCGGATGCACGCTCTACCGCACGGCTTCCTTCCGCAATCTCTTTCATAGAGCTTTCGATCAGTTCTCTCGTATCTACCGCTGCCTTTGCGCTCTGCTCTGCCAGCTGACGGATTTCTTCCGCTACAACAGAAAAGCCACGTCCTGCTTCCCCGGCTCTTGCGGCTTCAATCGAAGCATTCAGGGACAGCAGATTCGTCTGTGATGCAATGGATTCTATTTCTGATATAATATTACCAATCTTTGCAGAAGAATCACTGATTTTTTCCATTGCCGTTACCATTGTATGCATTTCCTCACGGGTGAGATCTGCTTCATTGGCATAGTTTTCTGCCTGTTTATAGGATTCCTCAGCACTCTGCGCGCTCTTTTCCATTGTTTCTGTAATATCTATAATCGTTGCCTGCAGCTCTTCTACAGCGCCTGCCTGCTCTGTCGCACCTTCCGCAAGGCTCTGCGCAGACTCTGCCAGATTGATGGAACCTCCGGACACCTGACTGGAAGCTTCGCCAATAGAACGAATCGTATCAGACATCTGATTTCTCAGGCCGCGCATGGATTCCATTAATTTACGAAAATCATTCGTATATTTGTCCCGTACCTGAGACTCGACCGCATAGTTTTTGCCTTCCATCTCACCGAGCACGGTACCGATATCATTGATAATGACATTGAGAGAACCTGCCATCTCTGCAGCGTCATTGACCATCTCCGCAACCTCGTCATGCGAATCCGACTCCGGGAACGGGGAAGTAAGATCGCCGGTCGCAAACAGTTTGAGACGGTCTCCCAGGTTCTTTAACGGATTGGCAATGCCTGCCGCAATCCGCTTTCCGATCCGTACGGATATCAGAATCGCAATGGCAATCACTACAACAATCAGTATCATCAGAACCAGGCTGAGAATTGTGAGTGTAGTCGAGAGTTTCTTTCCTTCCGAAACCTTTACCTCTAAAAGATCATCCAGCTTTTCATAAATACCTTTGTATACAGGCGCCAGCTCATTGATCGCAATATCCTGTGCCTGTTTACACTGAACCCTGTCTGTCGTAGCGCCAGTCTCAATAATCTTCGTATCCAGAGCCCAGTATTCCTCCAGCTCTGCCTTGATCTCATCATAGGTCGTCCGGCCTGCTTCGGATACAATTGTGTTTTCCACTTCCGCAAAATTCGTCTCAAATGCCGCTATTGCATCTTCATGCTGCTGCAGCACTGTCTGAATCGCATCTTCATCATCATAACCGATGACCGCACGCAGGGAGGATCTGACATCCGCAAACTCAAACATCGCCTTGCCGATATCACCCTGTGCAAAACCAAAATTTGTCAGCGCATAGGAATATCTGTTTGATACTACAATAAGAGCAATGAGTCCTAAAACTGCTGATACTGCTGTAATTAATGACACCATTAGAAAAGATTTTTTCAGCTTTTTCTCGATCTTTTCATCCTTTAACATAAATAGCTTTCCTCCTCGTTTTTCGATCCTTATTGTAACATTTTGGGTACAGAACTGTTTAAGCGCCCCCTTCATTCTGTATACATTATCCTGTCTGTGTCTTAACATGTTCTGGCAGGATCTCTGTTACCCTTAAAATGCCAGCTGTTGATATTATATATCTTTTCTGCCATGTTTACAAGATATAATTCGCCCTTTTTTTCCAAAATGAGATTGAACTATTATGGCTTTTGAAATGAGGGAACTTAAGGGAAAAAAGCAACAATTTGCATAAAAGTGTTATATTCTGGTTATGAGGACGCTGGATGAGGGAAGCGGCCCTGTTTCATTGTTCCGGTTTCCAGAATGTAA
>CANTHI010000393.1 GCA_947653505.1 uncultured Eubacterium sp. | reverse complement strand
AGGTCGAAACGATTGAAGGATATATTGACGGGCATAATATCGATTTTCTTAAAAACAGAGTGGCGTTTGACCTGGAATGGAATAGTAAAGATCAGACGTTTGACAGGGATTTGCTGGCCATGCGGACATACTTTGACTGTGGCTTGATTGACGCTGGCGTAATTGTGACAAGGTCAGAAGATTTAAATGATGTGTTTAAGCGGGAAAAGGATGAAAATGGGCAGCTGCTCATAAAAAAATATGGCGCCAGCACGACATGGATGGGTAAGCTGATTTACAGGCTTGATTCGCGGAGGAATGGAGGATGCCCTGTTCTGGCAGTAGGAATCAGAAAGGAATGTATCGAAGGATATGGCAGATTTGACAAGTACTATAACAAACTTGCTGCAGTTTACGGGAGAGAAGAAGTATAATACGATCTATGCAGATCCTCCGTGGCAGTTTCAAAACAGAACGGGGAAAGTTGCACCTGAACATAAACGCCTGACACGATATGAGACAATGTCGTTCCAGGATATTAAAGAACTGCCTGTTGCAGATATAGCGGGTGAGAAAGCACAATTATATTTATGGGTTCCAAATGCACTGCTTCCGGAAGGACTGGCGGTAGTGGATGCCTGGGGATTTGAATATAAATCCAATATTGTCTGGGAAAAAGTACGCAAAGACGGAGGACCGGATGGAAGAGGAGTTGGATTCTACTTTAGAAATGTGACAGAACTGATTTTGTTTGGCATTAAGAAAAAAAGTGCGCCAAACCGGACCCTGCAGCCGGCACGGTCACAGGTGAATCTGATACGTGCGAAGAAACGGGAGCATAGCAGAAAGCCGGATGAAATTATCCCGATTATTGAGGCATGCAGTCAGGGACCGCGAATAGAGCTTTTTGCAAGAGGTGTGCGGGAAGGATGGGATATGTGGGGAAATCAGGCAACAGCCGATTATGAACCAGACTGGGATACATATGCGAACCATACAGTGGCATGTATGGAAAAATAAACAGGTCATACGCGTGTGCAGGGTTTACTGGCAGGTTTTAGCGTTCATGAGAATATTTTTTATGAGGAGAGTATATATTGAAGTGCAAAGATTTCATTCAGATTTTAAGACAGCAGGCAGATGAGTCCCAGGCATGCAGCTGGGATAACGTCGGCCTGCTTGTCGGCAGTATGCAAAAGGAGATAAAAAAAGTATATATCGCACTCGATGCATCCGATGAAGCAGTCAGCGAAGCGGCAGCCGCGGAAGCGGATTTTCTGCTGACCCATCATCCGCTTATTTTTCAGGGGATGAAACGTGTGACACAGGAGGATATTATCGGGCGCAGGGTCATGGCGCTGATACGTGCAGATATTTCCTGTTATGCGATGCATACGAATTTTGATATTATGGGGATGGCAGAGCTGGCAGCAGAAAAAATCCATCTCCAAAACGGCGTACCGCTGGAGGTAACTGGTGAAGTGGATGGCAGGGCAGCAGGCATCGGCAGGGTCGGAGAGCTGGAGCGGCCAATGTCTCTGGAGACATGCTGCACACTTGTAAAGGAAGCATTTGGCCGCAAACATGTAAAGGTATTTGGAGATCTGCAGGCTACGGTCAGCCGCGCGGCGATTTGTCCGGGCGCCGGAAAGAGTAATGTGACAGATGCGCGAAACGCAGGCGCGCAGGTGTACATTACCGGAGATATTGACCATCATACCGGAATCGATGCGGCAGCGGCCGGGATGGCTGTGATTGATGCGGGACATTATGGAATCGAGCATATTTTTATACCGTATATGGCAGGGTATATCCGCCGGCATGCTCCGGAACTAATTGTGACAGAGCAGGCGGTGACAGAGCCGTTTTGTATTGTATAGGCGTATGCGGTTTCTGATGGCTGGATACGAAACAGTGTAATGGGTGACCGGAACGGTTACGTATCAGATTAGGCAGGAAAGTTGTGTAATGAGGGTAGTGTAACGGGTGATCGGAACGGTTACGTATCAGATTAGGCAGGAAAGTTGTGTAATGAGGGTAGTGTATGGAAGATCGGGTATGTAAGGTAATATTTGAACATGAGGAAAAGCAGTATGCGTGTGGCACGGCTTTTAAGGATATTGCGCAGGAATACCAGAGCCGGTATCCGGATGATATCGTGCTGGCAGTATTTAATAATAAGCTGCGTGAGCTAAACCGCACGGTTGAGACAGACGGTGTATTGTCGTTTCTTACGACAGCGGATACCAAAGGGCGGAAAGCGTACCGCAGAAGCATGGTTATGATGATGGAAAAGGCCATTTTTAACCTGTATGGAACGGAGGTAAAGCTGCGTGTGATGCATACGCTTGGGCAGGGACAGTATTGTGAGCTGGAAGGCAGTATGCAGGTATCACAGCATCTGCTGGATGAAATCGCTGTGGAAATGCGCAGACTGTGTGAGGCAGATATCGGCATCTGCAAGCATACGATTCATACAGATCTTGCGATCGCGAAATTTCGGGGATACGGGATGGAAGATAAGGCAAAGCTGTTCCGGTTTCGGCGCAGCTCGTATGTGAATTTGTATGAAATGGACGGGTATGAGGATTACTTTTATGGATATATGGTGCCATCGACCGGATATCTGAAATATTTTGATCTGATGCAGTATGAAGAAGGATTTGTTCTGGTCTTTCCAAATGAGGATACGAGAAAAGTATCGGTATTTCAGGCTTCCAGCAAGCTGTATCATGCGCAGATGGAAGCAGCGGCCTGGGCAAAGCAGTCGCATATTAATACAATCGGGGAGCTGAACGAGCAGATTGTCAAAGGCAGGATTCAGGATGTGATTCTGCTGCAGGAGGCTGAGATGGAAAAGCGTATCAGCAAGATTGCCGAGCAGATCGCGCAGGAGAAGCATAAAAAGTTTATTCTGGTTGCGGGTCCTTCTTCTTCAGGCAAGACGACGTTTTCACACCGGCTGTCCATTCAGCTGCAGGCGCATGGCCTGACACCGCATCCGATCGGAATGGATAATTTTTATGTAGACCGCGAAAAAACACCTCTGGACGAAAACGGACAGTATGATTTTGAATGCCTGGAAGCGATTGATCTGCAGCTGTTTGATACAACGATGGAGCAGCTGCTGGCCGGCGAACGGGCAAAACTGCCGCATTTTAATTTTAAAACTGGAAAGCGGGAGTTTAAAGGAGAATATTTAAAGCTGGGGCCGGACGATGTGCTTGTCATCGAAGGAATCCACGGCCTGAATGACAGGCTGCTGGCCGGACTTCCGAAGCAGACAAAGTTTAAGATTTATATCAGTGCCCTGACGCAGATTAATATCGATGAGCATAACCCGATTCCGACGACAGATGGGCGGTTAATCCGCCGGATTGTCCGGGATGCGTTTATGCGGGGGACTTCGGCAGAACATACGATTGAAATGTGGCAGTCTGTACGCAGGGGTGAGGAAAAAAATATTTTTCCATTTCAGGAGCAGGCAGATGTCATGTTTAACTCAGCCCTGATTTACGAGCTGCCGGTATTGAAAATGTATGCGGAGCCGCTGCTGTTTGCCATAGAACCGGACAGTCCACAGCACATGCAGGCAAAACGGCTGTTAAAGTTCCTGGATTATTTCCTGCAGGTTCCGGGCGAAGAGGTGGGCAGAAACTCCATTTTACGCGAATTTATCGGAGGAAGCTGTTTTCACGTATAAAACTCTTTACATTTTGTTCCATTTGTGATTGAATAGTATAAGAAAACAGCAGGCAGGATGAATGATCGCGGCTGCAGGGGCCGAAAGGCCGCAGCTGAGGAAAGTCCGGGCTTCACAGGGCAGGATGCCGGATAACGTCCGGTGGAGGTGACTCCCAGGAAAGTGCAACAGAAATATACCGCCAGCCCCGGAGCTTCCGGGGCTGGTAAGGGTGGAAGGGCAGTGTAAGAGACTACCGCCTTCCTGGTAACAGGGAGGGCACATGTAAACCCCATCCGAAGCAAGACCGAGCAAAAGCAGTGACGTGGCCCGCCAGCTTTAGGTAGGTCGCTTGAGGCGGCTGGTAACAGCCGTCCCAGACAGATGATCATTCCAGACAGAACCCGGCTTATAGTCCTGCCTGCGTTTTCGTTGTTTTTGAATGCAGAAACCGGGCAGAATGGTGGAGCACCTTTTCATACCCGGTTTAATATTTTTTCTGTTCAGCTGTGTAAATGACAAAACAATT
>CANTHI010000392.1 GCA_947653505.1 uncultured Eubacterium sp. | reverse complement strand
CACGATATGCAAGATAATGATTAACAGATGGAGGAAGAGGGGATATTAATTTTAGGAAAAAGGTTTGAATATGAATGTATTAATTGGTATAATTAGCGTTATCGTAATCATTTACCTGTTCTGGCAGTATCAGGAGCTTAAAAAATTTCAGATTACACAGTATGAAATGTCATCACCGAAGGTCGGAACAAAGATCAGGCTCGCGGTCATTTCGGATTTGCATTCTTTTTGCTACGGGGCGGAGAACAGGCAGCTTTTTAAGGCTGTGAAAGATTCCGGAGTGGATCTGATTCTGATTCCGGGGGATCTGATCGTGACGGCGCAGACGCAAAAGTATGAGATTTCCCTTCAGTTTGTCCGCAGGCTGTGTACGCTTGGTGTTCCGGTTTTGTTTAGCAGTGGAAATCATGAGAGTAAGGCGGCGCAGCCGGATTCAGAGAGCTTTCCGGCTTATGAGCAGTACTGCCATGAGCTGGAGCAGGCTGGTGTAATTATGCTGAATAACAAAAGCTGTGAGGTTCTGGCTGGTGGTACGAGGGTCTGTGTCAGCGGACTGGAGCTGCCTTTGTCCAGCTATAAAAAAGGAAGAAAGCCATATCTGGAAAAAGATTTTATCAGCCGCAGTCTGGGGGCGCCGTCCGGCGGGCTGCTGCAGATTCTGCTGGCACATCATCCGGCATTTGCACAGCAGTATGCGCAGTGGGGTGCGGATCTGACGGTGTGCGGGCATAATCACGGCGGGCTGGTATGTATTCCGGGGATTGGAAGCGTTATATCGCCGCAGTTTGTGCCGTTTCCCAGGTATGACGCAGGGGAATTTACGGTAGATGGCAAAAAGATTTATATCAGCCGCGGGCTTGGCACACATACGTTTCATGTCCGCGTTTTTAACCGTGCGGAGCTGGTGGTTATTACGGTAAGACCAAAAGTGGAATAATTGCAGGGAGGAATGTTATGGAGCTGACCGTAAAACTGGAGACCTTTGAAGGTCCCCTGGATTTACTGCTGCATCTTTTGGAGAAAAATAAGGTGAATATCTATGATATTCCGATTGTGGAGATTACAAATCAGTATATGGACTATATTCATGAAATGGAGCGGCAGGATCTGGACATTATGAGTGAATTTATGGTCATGGCCGCTACCCTGATCGATATTAAGGCGAAGATGCTGCTGCCGAAAAAGGCTGTGGAGGACGAAGAAGAGGTGGACCCGCGTGCGGAGCTGGTACAGCAGCTTTTGGAGTACAAGCTGTATAAAAGTATTTCTTATGAGCTGAAAGACCGGCAGCAGGATGCGGACCGGGTAATGTACAAGGAGCCTACCATTCCGGATGAAGTATCGGAATATGTTCCTCCGCTTGATCTGGACGAGCTGTTAAAGGGACTGACCCTGCAGAAGCTGAACGCGGTTTTTGAATCTGTCATGAAGCGGCAGATCGATAAGCTGGATCCGGTCCGCTCCAAATTTGGCCGTATCGAAAAAGAAGAGGTCTCTCTGGAAGAAAAGGTCGTAGTTTTGGAACAGTATGCCGCATTACATAAAAAATTCAGCTTTCGCGGTCTGCTGGAGCGCCAGTCCAGCCGTGTGCAGGTCATTGTGACATTTCTTGCCATACTGGAGCTGATGAAGACAGGCAAGATCGAGATTTATCAAAAACAGGCATTTGACGACATCTGTATAACATCCCGCATCGCGGCAGCATAAAAGCAGATGGGTGTGCAATCAGGGTAAGGGATGGTGAAAATGATGGAGCCTAACGAGACGGAAGCCGTGGCAGATACCGCCGGCTTTCAGGGGATTATAGAAGCGGTTTTATTTACGATGGGAGAATCCGTACCGCTGGAAAAGCTGGCGGATGTGCTGGAGCTTGGTCCCGTGGAGACGAAACAGATCATACAGCAGATGATGTCTGATTATGAAAAGGAAAACCGGGGTATACAGATCATAGAACTGGACGGCGCCTATCAGATGTGTACCAAAAAGCAGATGTATGAATATCTGATTAAAATTGCACGTCAGCCGAAAAAGCAGGTGCTGACGGATGTACTGCTGGAGACGCTGTCCATCATCGCTTATAAGCAGCCGGTGACCCGTATGGAGATTGAAAAAATCCGTGGTGTTTCCAGCGGACATGCGGTCAATAAGCTGGTAGAATATAATCTGGTCTGCGAGATCGGCAGGCTGGATGTACCGGGCAGACCGCTGTTATTTGGTACGACAGAAGAATTTCTGCGAAGCTTTGGGGTTAATTCCATTGAAGAGCTGCCGCAGCCGGAACCGGAGCAGGTGGAGGAGTTCCGTCACGAAGCCGAAGCCGAGCTGGAAGTCCGTATGAAGGTATAGCAGATTCTGGAAGTCCGCATGAAGTTTATAGCAGGTTCTGGAAATCCGAAGGAACGAAACGACACTCTGTATATCAGGATCAGCATATCGCCGGATTCCTCTGTTTGTTTCATATGGAATATAACCTGTGTATCCCGCATAAAATGAAGCAAATACAGTTTCGGGGCATTTCTGTAATATGAAGCGAGCATTCTGTTATCTGATGGTGATAATTTTTACATGTCTGGCCATTTTCCTGCCGGACTTTCCGGCGCAGGCAAAACCAAAGAAGGCGGCCGGGTCCGGGGCTGCGTTTGATACGGGCCAGCTTTACGCGCGCGCAGCGGTGCTGATGGATGCGGATTCCGGACGCGTGCTGGTGCAAAAGGATGCCGCAAATCCGATGCCGATGGCAAGCACTACGAAAATCATGACCTGTATCCTGACACTGGAAAACGCGCAGACAGACGATCTGGTAACGGTATCGGCATATGCCGCAAAAATGCCGGAGGTAAAGCTTCATATGATGGAGGGAGAGCATTATAAGCTGAACGATCTTTTATATTCACTGATGCTGGAATCACATAATGACGCGGCTGTCGCGATCGCGGAGCATGTAGGCGGCAGTGTGGAAGCGTTTGCGCAGATGATGAATGAAAAGGCAAAATCTATCGGCTGCATGGATACCTTTTTTATTACTCCAAACGGACTGGACGCTTCTGCGCAGGTCAAAGACGCAGACGGCACAGAAAGTACAAAAGTGCATTCGACGACAGCCACAGATCTGGCAGGGATCATGAGCTACTGTATCAAACGGTCTCCCAAAAGAGAAGAGTTTTTGAAAATTACACGTGCGCAGAGCCATACTTTTCACAATTACGAACTGCAGCCGGATGCAAGGCAGCAGAAACCACAGGCAGGCGCCCGCAGCTTTACCTGTGTCAACCACAATGCATTTTTACATATGATGGACGGCGCACTGACCGGAAAGACCGGATTTACCGGAAACGCCGGATACTGTTATGTCGGGGCGTTAAAAAGCAATGGCCGTACGTTTGTCATATCGCTGCTGGCATGCGGCTGGCCAGGGAATAAGACTTACAAATGGAAGGATGCCAGAAAGCTGTTCCAGTACGGCATGGACCATTATGAACAGAAGGATATCACAAACTATGATTATACGCCGGCTCCGGTTCCGGTAGAAAACGGGGCGGGCAAAGACCGTCTGCTAAAGACCAGAATGCAGCTGCAGCTTACGGTAAAACAGCAGGAGCAAAAAGTCCTTCTGTCTGAATCAGATTCCGTACAGGTACGGGCAGAGCTGCCCAGGCAGCTGCAGGCGCCTGTAAAAAAAGGTACAAAGATCGGGTCGCTAAATTATTATATAAACGGGGAGCTTTCCGCGCAGATGCCGCTTCTTGCGGCACAGGATATCAGGAAGCGGTCGCTGCGGTGGTATTTTATGCTGGTTCTTTCCAGATATTTTTATCCGTATTTTTAAAAATGAGGTTGACAACCGGATTTATTTATGTATAATAATACTTAACAAGCAAATATAGAGCGGGGCAGCAGTGGTTGCTGTCAAGTGAGTATGTTACTGATTGTAATAGGCAGGCAGAACTCAGATTGTATAGGAATATTCTATGCAATTTGGGTTTTTTTGTGTTCAGGTAAAAAAATCCGGAGTTTTTTATTTCGCGGCACAGTGTCTGCGGGGAGAGGAGGGAGAAAGTGAAAATCCGTCAGATTTTAAATAATCATGTTGCCCTGGTAACAAAGGGCAGTAATGAAATGATCATATATTCGAAAGGAATTTCATTTCGCAAAAAGTCCGGCGGATATGCTGGGGAGATACCAGAGGTTCATGGA
>CANTHI010000391.1 GCA_947653505.1 uncultured Eubacterium sp. | reverse complement strand
GGCAGCTGCTGATTCAGTTCCTGAACCAGCTCCGTCAGGGAATTGTAGGTACGCGGAGGAATTGTAATCGTAAATGCCGGATCATTATTTACGGATATCGATAATGTATTCTTGCCATCCGGAATCTTAACTGGTCCAGTCAGATTCGCACTTCCCGTAATCTGCACTTTCTTTCCGCCAGCACTATAAGATGCTTCTTTACTAAAATCATACTTTGTTATTTTAAACAAAGTATCATAAGTATTTTTACAGACAGGATCTGATATATCAAAATTTAATGTTACATCCCGTCCGGTTGACTCACTTGTCATAGCCAGATAATTATAATCGGCATAAGTTCCATTCTGATAATCTGTACCCGTACTCCGCGCTGTTATATAAATATCTGCACCTGGAATCCCTTTTAGCGCTTCATTCAGTACAAATGTCAGATTATTTTTACTGGTATTGGAAATATGATCTATGATATAGTTTCCCGCCGGAATCGGTATCTCTATGCTGGAGCCCTTATAGTCAAATTTCAGCCGGTTATTTGTATTGTTTATTTCAATTTTTTTTGTATAATACGGATTATAATACGCCTTTCCCACAACAGACACAGGCGTTTCTATCGAATTGCCATACCGGATATTATCATAAAACACAGAGGTATATACAGGCTCCGTTCCAAGCTCCAGTTTAAACATATTCCCTTTCAGTCCGGTAATACTGTAATCATTTCCTCCTGTAATCTGAATACAGTTTTCACCATATTCTCCTGCTTTAATCCCCGGATAAGCAGCCAGCTTCTGATTTAAAAGATCAAGCATTTCCTTACGTGAATATTCTCCAGCCGGAATTTTAATGGTTACAGGTTTGGATTTGGATCCATCCACCGGTTCCATCTCAAACATCAGCTCGTCATTTTTTCCATCTGTAATCTTTAATGGCCACTCTCCCTGAAACGCAGTCGTTCCTAAAAGACTTGTCGTGGTAGAACCATCATAGCAATCATAAATAAGATATGCCAGTCCTCCGTCCACAGAATCAATTTTAACCGGCTGACCATTTTCTCCTTCAAAATTCACACAGCAGCGTCCATCTTCGGTATATTCAAATACAAACCCCGGATTGGACGGCTTCATGTCAGCAAATGCATCATCAATCTCATCGATCAGTTCCTGTGTCGTATAGATGCCATCCGCAACCGTTATCGTATAAATATCCGGCTGATAACCGGCAGGCAGATGGATTTTCAGACTATTTTGCGGCGCCGCAATCGCATGCTGCTGGTTGGCAGCCCAGTAGCGGTTTCCCGCGATCTGATAATAAGACGGTTCATGTTCCTGAAATACCGGCAGTGTATTATAATACGTATTCGTATCAATCCGGTCTATTTCTGACTGCAGCTTGTCCATTTCCATAGCCATCGCAGCCCGTTCCTGAGGTGTATTGGTATCATTCAGAGACTGAATTGCCAGCTCCCGCATACGATGAATCATGTCGTGGATTTCATTCATGGCGCCGTCTGCAATCTGAATATAATTTGCCCCATCCTGTGCATTATTTACAGACTGGTTTAATCCGCGTATCTGTGTACGCATCTTTTCTGAAATATTCAGATGTGCGGCATCATCAGCCGCACTATTGATCCGATAGCCGCTCCCAAGCTTTTTTGTGCTTTTCTGAAAATTACTTGCATGGATGCCCTGCTGCGCAGCGGCCATTGCAGCAGCAATATTATGTTGTATCTGCATGGTCATGTCTCCTCTCATAAAATTGTTATGCTTATCTAAAAATACTTTTATTATTCTGAAACTAACCTTGTCTTTCTTTGTATTTAACTGATTATAATGTATAAAAATAGTTTTGTAAATAAGCAAAAATAACAACTATATGGAAAAAAGACATGTACTACAAAAAAGCTTTCATTTCACTCAGGCTTACATACTATCATTATATTTATTTTATAATCCTATCTCCGAAATAATATCCTTATAAATAAATTCACTTGCAAGACACCCATTCTTCTTTTTATAATTCAGCTCGTTTTCCAGTACTTTTTCACGCTTGCCCTTCATAACATCCTCTCCCTGCAGAATCACCTTTTGCACAAACTGCCCGATGCCAAAATAATCAGTGCCATCTGCCTTATAATGACATTCCATAATCTTCATACCAAGCTCACTAAACGTAGAAGAAGTACATTTTTCCAAATACAATAATGGCTTATTTACATACATATATTCCGCTATAAACGAAGCCGAATCCATAATCATTCCATCTGATGTCTCAAATATTTTTAAATAATCATCTTCGTCCACAGTTCTTGCGTTTGGCAAAGCATTCCATAACTCCATATAAGCATCATATTCATCCAGATTTTTAAACACTCCTGCCTGTACGGACCGGAACCGGAGGTTTGGATGCGGCTTAAAAATAAAGGTAATTTCATTTTCGTATTTTTTTGCCAGATACAATAAAAAATACAAATTTTTATGAAAGGTTGAATACGAAAGAATCAGATCATCCATGACCGAGTGGTGCGGAGCTATGATCAGCCTTTTCATCTGATGAATCTCTGTATGCGAAGGTATTTTCCATAATTTTCGAATATCCTGTTCCGTATAATCATGTGTCTGAAAAAAATGATCCATCTTACAATAGCCGGAATATCTGACATTTCTTCCCTGCACCGTTCCATAGGTCTGATAGCCGCGCAGATTAATTTCTGAGTCGGCATAAATACGCCATACCATATTCATAAACTGCTTATTGTATCCAAAGTTTATAATATAATGATTTTCCGGATTATCTGAAATATCCATACCATATGGCACATAACAGTTTAAACAGGTCAACGGCAGATTTTCGATCTGATACTCATCAAATAAAGACTCATACCACGGGGTAACATGTATGACCATATCCGGAACGCCGCCATTTTGTTCCCATGTAATTGTTTCGTTTTTTTCAAAATCATATGCGCTTTTGACTGCATATCCTTCCCGTACAAAAAAATCATATGTCTTTTGATAAGTTAAGCGGGCATCTGCCGGATCCCTGTCGGCAAGAGGGCATACCATGACATAAGTTTCTATTTTATCATTTTTTTCCAACAGCCGGTATAATCTTTGCGCCGGCCACTCTGCCGCGGATATGGAAAGAAATGCTATTTTAATCGTTTCGTGATTTCTGATTTTTTCTGAGATATGATATTTTCCATGTGCCATAACCAGATCATATATTTTTTGATAATACTGTCTTCCGTTACTGATAACATACGCATAATACAGTAACGCACATAAATGTTTATATTTATATCTGGGAGGTATTTTTTTCAAATCCGCAAAATCTCCCGCATCGATACCGTCCAAAAGCTCTTCCACTATTTTCTGATATCTTCTTTCCAACATTTCTAAATATTTTTCTTCATCCATTTTCTGTTCCTCATTTCCATTGTTCAAGATAATCAGCCAGCAGCCGGGATGCTTTTTTTGCCCCTTCCAAAGACAGATGATCCGTATCGAGAAAATCCCCATGATCAAATACATGATCCAGATCATTCATATCCAGCAGTTCTACCGGTACTTCCAGATTATTTAACAGCTGATAAATATCCTCTTTAAAATTCGGATTGATATACCGGTTATAATGCTCTGTAAATGGCATAATGAGAAAAATAATTCTGATATTCCTGTCATATAAATATTCCGATATTTCGCGGATCAGCTGCCCGCTTTCCTCTCTGGTAGCCTGATATTTGATCATATGATTATGTACTGCTGCCCGTTTTTTTGCAAGCTCTGTTCTCTGCGCATCGTCAATCTGCTTCCAGTCTACTCCGCTTCTAACAAGCCCGTTTTCCTGTTCCCGCGATCTTAAAAACCCATAATAAGAAGACTGCTCGAGGAAAATACCCCTGCTCCATTCCTTACATAACGCTTTCACGAGATCATCGCTGTATAATGCTCTGTCATAATCAATATCTTCCCACAAATCATAAACTTTATCTGTTTTGTGATGATGCATATCTCCAAATAACGGCTGATAAATCTGATACATCAGGCGAAGAGAACTTCTGCTCAGTGATAGATCCTGATAAAGCATATAATAGCCTATATTGATGATACAGTTTTGTATTTTTTCTTTTCCATTTTCTACAGCATGCGGCATTTGTAGCCGAAAATGCGGTTGTTATCGGCGATGCTGTGCTGAA
>CANTHI010000390.1 GCA_947653505.1 uncultured Eubacterium sp. | reverse complement strand
AGTTCCTAAGTCAGTAAATCCAGCACTTCGCAACAGGCGGGTTTTATATGTGCTGGATTTTGTTGCTGTAGCACGGATTTTTTTGTGTACAGCTTTTATCAGATAGCAACAGGAAAGACAAAAGGAGAGGTTTGCATGAGCAGAAGTGAAGATTATCTGGACAATCTGCTGACTTCGGTGACAGACACATTCAATGAGTTTGATAATGACTTTGAGCAGAACAGGGAAGCTTTCAGGGAATCCTATCAGACACAAAATGACCTCCCACCGAAAACACAGAGTGCGCTGGACGAGATTCGGGAAGAAAATTTTCTGCGGGAATTTGAAGATGAGATAAACAGAGGAAAGACGGATGATGATTTTCTCTCTGAATTTGAAAGAGAGTTAAATGGTGGGAACGACAGTTCCTATGATTCTCCAGGGGCAGATACCGGTATGGGTGGTCTGGCGCCCGATTTGGATAATACTTTAAATGACACTTTTGACGGGCTGGATGCAGATCTGGAAGATTTTTTCAAAGAAGATGCGATGCAGCAGAATGCGGATCCGGCTACGGATTTTATGCAGGATCTGACAACCGTGTCTATGGATGAGGAACCGGTAACGGCTGCAGTGGAACCGGAGCAGACAATTGCTATGGATGAGGAACCGCAGACGATGGCGATGGATGTACCGGAACCGGATATTGGAGAGGATGTGTTCTCACAGATGGCAAAGGAACAGGATCAGACATTGGAAGCGCCAAAAGGCATGGAAGGGCTGGAAGATATTTTTGGGGATCTGGGAGATGCGGACAGCCTGATACAGGAGCTGGAAAACGGAATCTCACAACCGCCGGAAGACAGTACCCAGCCTGCGGATCAGGAGAGCCTTGATGAGATTCTGAATGATTCGGATGAAGAAGCGCTTTCAGAAATTGACAAGCTGTTAAGTGGTGAAGAAAGCGACGGTCAGGAGCAGACCGCACAGGAGGATCCGCTTCCAATGGGACCGGATTTTTCTTTTCAGGAATCTTCACTTGGTGAGGAAGGGTCAGAAAAGAAGAAAAAAGAAAGAAATAAAAATGGTTTTTTCGGCAGAATATCCCATATCCTGTTTGGTACACCGGAAGAGCTGGATCCACAGGCAGCGGCTGAATACGAGGCGGCCAAAGCGGCGCTCGGTCCGCAGGAGGAGAAAGATCCAAAAGCTCTGAAAGCACAGGAAAAGCAGGAAAAAGAGCTAAAGAAACAGCAGAAAAAGGAAGAAGCAGAGAAAAAGAAGCAGGAAAAAGACGCAGCCAAAGCAGAAAAAGCGGCGAAAAAGGCTGCCAAGCCAAAGAAAGAGAAAAAACCGAAGCAGAAAAACAAAGTGCCAAAGGAACCGCCGCTGCCAAAGGTTCCGGTTGCGATGATGTGGATTCTGGCATTTTCCCTGATGCTGCTTGTATTTCTTGGAACTACGCTGGTGGGCTATGCCGTTCCGGTAAAAGAATCCAAAGAAGCGTTTGAAAGTGGAGACTATGTGACCGCATATCAGAAGCTGCAGGGGATGAAGGTACGCAAGACGGATAAAAGCCTGCAGCAGGCAGCCTCCGCATTGGCCGGTATACAGACAGAGATGGACGCTTATAACGCACTGATGGAACAAAAGCAGTATGAGATGGCTCTGGATTCTCTCGTGCGCGGATACAACAGGTGCATCCTGCATTCCGCTGACGCGGAGGAATGGAGTGTGTCAGACGAGCTGACAGAGATGCAGAATCAGTTTGACCTGCTCTTAAAAGAACAGTTTGACGTCAGCAAGCGGAAAGCAAAGAAGCTTTATAAAATAAAAAAACGCAGCGAGTACACAATGGAGCTGCAGAAAATACTCGACGGTCTGGGGCTGGAATATTAGCTGAAATAGGAAAGGTTTGGAATACGAAGGAGTTGGAAGTTCATGATTGCGATGATCGATTACGATGCGGGAAATATGAAAAGTGTGCAGAAGGCATTTCAGAAGCTGGGAGAAGAAGCTGTTGTTACGAGAGATTTTCAGACCATTCTTCATGCAGACCGGATCGTGCTTCCCGGCGTAGGCTCCTTTGGGACTGCGATGGACCAGCTGCGCAGGTATGAACTGGATAAAGTCATTCATGAGGCTGTGGAAAAACAGATTCCATTTCTGGGCATCTGTCTCGGACTGCAGCTGCTGTTTGAAGGCAGCGAGGAATGTGACGGAATCGAAGGCCTGGGTATTTTCCGTGGCCGTATTTTAAAGATCCCACAGGCAGAGGGATTAAAAATCCCGCACATCGGATGGAACTCCCTGACACTGCGGCGGAAAGGAAAGCTGTTCCAGGGAATGACAGACGAGCATTATGTATATTTTGTACATTCTTATTATCTAAAGGCGGAGGACGAGCGGATCGTGACAGCTTCCACAGATTACGGGGTGACGATTCATGCGGCGGTTGAATGGGAAAATACGTCCGCCTGCCAGTTTCATCCTGAAAAAAGCAGTGCAGCCGGACTGCGGATATTAAAAAATTTTCTGAAATAGAATCAATCAGTCCAGGCAGGTCTGTGCATTCACTTCACGGACCATAAGAAAACGTCAAAAGAAAGGAACCGGATATGTTTACAAAAAGAATCATCCCGTGTCTGGATGTCCGGGACGGCCGCGTGGTGAAGGGCGTAAATTTTGTAGATTTAAAAGATGCCGGAGACCCGGTGGAAATTGCGGCCGCATATGATGCAGCCGGAGCAGACGAGGTTGTCTTTCTGGATATTACGGCCTCTTCTGACGCCCGCGCGACAGTCGTGGATATGGTGCGCAGAGTGGCAGAGCAGGTATTTATTCCGTTTACCGTTGGCGGCGGGATTCGTACAGTCGATGATTTTAAAGTATTGCTTCGGGAAGGCGCGGATAAGATTTCCATTAATTCGGCAGCCATAGGAAATCCGCAGCTGATTGCGGACGCGGCAGACCGGTTTGGCAGTCAGTGTGTGGTCGTTGCGATTGACGCAAAGCGCAGGGAAGATGGCAGTGGCTGGAATATTTATAAAAACGGTGGGCGTGTGGATACCGGTATCGATGCAGTAGAATGGGCAGTCCGCGCAGATGCGCTTGGCGCGGGAGAGATCCTGCTTACAAGTATGGATTGTGACGGAACAAAAGCCGGCTACGATCTGGAGCTGACAAGAACCATTGCAGAGCACGTCTCCATTCCGGTGATTGCATCCGGTGGCGCTGGCACAAAAGAGCATTTTTACGAGGCACTGACAGAAGGAAAGGCAGATGCCGCACTGGCAGCGTCTTTATTTCATTTTAAAGAACTGGAAATCAGCGATCTGAAAGAAGATCTGGCCAGACGGGGAGTGTCTGTACGAAGATAAGAACTGTATGCAAAAACAAAAGAGGATGACTGAACATGGGAATGATTGCAAATGACTGGCAGCCGGCAATACAGGCAGAGTTTGGCAAGCCGTATTACCGGGAGCTGTATCAGTTTGTAAAAGAAGAATACAGCACGCATGTCATATATCCGCCATCAGAGGATATTTTTAATGCGATGCATTTAACACCTTTATCTGAAGTAAAAGTACTGATACTGGGACAGGATCCCTATCACAATGAACATCAGGCGCACGGACTGAGCTTTTCTGTACTGCCCGACCAGAAAGAGATTCCACCGTCCCTGCAGAACATTTACAAAGAACTGCAGGATGATCTGGGCTGTTATATACCAAATAACGGTTTTCTGGAGAAATGGGCAAAGCAGGGAGTACTGCTGTTAAATACGGTGCTGACCGTGCGCGCACATCAGGCAAACTCCCATCAGGGCAGAGGATGGGAGCAGTTTACCGATGCCATAATCCGTGCGGTAAACGAACAGGACCGTCCGGTTGTCTATCTGCTCTGGGGCAGACCGGCACAAAGCAAGATTCCGATGCTGAAAAATCCAAAGCATCTGATTTTAAAGGCACCGCATCCAAGTCCGCTGTCAGCGTACCGCGGGTTTTTTGGGTGCAGACATTTTAGTCAGGCAAATGCGTTTCTGCAGGAGCATGGGGCAGAACCGGTTGACTGGCAGATTGAGAATATTTAAACTGAAGCGGGTATCTGCTGTCCGCTGCTGGCGGTTGTTTTTCGAATATCTGGTAAACCTGCATCAATTTTACGTTTGTACAGTCTGTCATCCTTTATGCTTTTGAGACAGACTGTATGAATGAAGC
>CANTHI010000389.1 GCA_947653505.1 uncultured Eubacterium sp. | reverse complement strand
CATAGGTTCTATGACAGTATCTTATTGTGCATCAGCCTTAAGATTTTGCGAAAAGATAGCAGTATGCTTTGTGGTCTTCTGTCTTATTGCGCTTATTTATAAAAACAGAATAATCGATATTTATGATTTTTTAAGAAAGACCGGACGAAGCCGGAAACAGTAAAAATTATTTGTGGAGGAAAAAAATGCAGTTTCGGGATTTACACAGACAATACAAAAGATTAAAGCAGGAAACCGACCAGGCAGTCGCACAGGTTCTGCAGGACGGGAATTTCATTTCCGGCTGTCAGGTACAGGAACTGGAACAGCAGCTGGCAGATGATACAGGAGTACGTCACTGCATTACCTGTGCCAGCGGTACGGATGCGCTGCTGCTTGCTTTTATGGCATGGGGGATCGGTCCGGGGGATGCGGTCTTTGTACCTGATTTTACTTTTTTTGCATCTGGAGAAGCTGCTGCATTGCGGGGGGGCTGTACCGGTATTTGTGGACGTGGAGGAAGACAGCTTCAATATGTCTGCAGACGCTCTGGAACAGGTGGTCCGTAAAGTCCTTCATGAAAAGAAACTGGTTCCGAAGGCGGTTGTTGCTGTCGATCTTTTTGGACAGCCGGCGGATTATGACAGGATCCGCAAAATTACAGATACTTACGGGCTGCTTTTGCTGGAAGATGGCGCGCAGGGATTTGGCGGACGGATTGGTATGAAAAGAGCCTGCAGCTTCGGAGATATTTCCACGACTTCATTTTTTCCGGCAAAGCCGCTCGGATGTTACGGAGACGGTGGCGCTGTATTTACAGATAACGATGAGTGGGCAGATCTGATCAGGTCTTACCATATTCATGGAAAGGGGAGCGGCAAATACGATAATGTACGGATCGGTATCAATTCCAGACTGGATACCCTGCAGGCAGCGGTTCTGATGGTAAAGCTGCAGGCTTTTCAGGATTTTGAGCTGGCGGATGTGAATCAGGCGGCAGAAAGGTATCACAGGATGTTCCAGCCGCTTTCAGATGTGGTGCAGACGCCTGTAGTGAAAGAAGGATTTTACTCCAGCTGGGCGCAGTATTCCATTCTTCTGGAGAATGAACATGTGCGCGGCGGCCTGCAGACATACCTGAAAGAAAAAGGAATCCCTTCCATGATCTATTATCCAAAGCCAATGAGCTGCCAGGCAGCTTTTCAGGACATGGATTGTGTAAAAACAGAGCTTAAGGTATCCGCAAATCTGTGCGGCAGGGTACTGTCACTTCCGCTGCATCCGTATATCAGTCAGGAAGAGCAGGAGTATGTAGTGTGCACGGTTAAGAAGTATCTGGAGAGATTTGCATAAGTGGGATCAAAAGAGAATGGAGGATAGTAATCAGATGAAAGAAAGAGAGATCAGCCTGCTGGAGCTGCTGGTAGAAATGATGCTGCGCTGGAGAAGGTTCCTTGCGTGGATGGCTGCAGGGGCAGTACTGGCAGGGGCTGTCAGTTATGTGCGCAGGGATCAGACACCGGAGGCTGTACAGACTGGCGGACAAAAAGCAGGGCAGGAGCTGACGGACGATCTGTCAGATTTAAAGGAGCGTCTGACGGATGCGCAGCTGCAGAATGTAAAGTATGTGATGGACTATGAAGCTTTCTACAGGGACAGGACAGATTATCAGAAGAAATCCCTTCTGATGAAGCTGGATGCAAACTGTGTCCAGAAGACAGATCTGACTTTTTATGTAGACGCGGCAGACTGGCGGATGGCCGCAGGCATAGAAAAAGCATATGAGGATCTGATTCAGGGCAGGGAACTGGGCGTATATGCCGCTGGACAGATTCATGGAGAAAGTGCGTCTGGTATCAGCGAGGCAGTATCTTTAGCCAGAGGTTCGGGAAACCTTGACGAAGGGACAAATTCCTTTCGTGTCAGTATCATGCATTATGATAAGACAGTGATGCGGGACATTGTAAAAGCAGTCATTCATTTTTTAGAAGAAAAGCATGACCGGATCGAAGAGGTCATGGGGAAACATGGGATTGTCACCGTGAACCGGTCAGAGTCAGAGATTTCTGATATGGGAGTTTTAGACAGGCAGAAAAGCGTTATAGATGAGATTGCTACTATGGAAACTACGATTTTGCAGTATAAGGATGCTTTTACAGCTGAGGAACAGCAGTATTATGATGCGATGACCGAAGATGCTTCTGACAGCAAGGCAGCAAACGGGCAGGAGCCGGATGAAGAGGACCGGGGAGCCCTTTCAGGGATCCGTATCAGGGATGTGGTTCTGGGGATGCTTCTGGCAGCGTTTCTTTATGGATTTGTCTTTTTTATGCGCTATGTATTCAATCATAAATTATGCGCTTCCGATAGTCTGCAGGAGTTATACGGTATGCCGCAGCTGGGTTTCATTCCGCGGCAGGAGGAAGGCAGGAAGCCGTTTGCTTTTATCGACCAGTGGATCCTGTCGTTGCGGGACAGCGGCGGACGCAGATTTACCCGTGAGGAAGCGATGCGGCTGTCAGTGGCCGCTGTCAGGATGGCTGCCGTCAGGGAAGGAACAGGCAGGATGATCCTGGCAGGCTGTGGTCTTTGCGGACAGGCGTTGGAAATCTGTAAGATGATCCAGGAGGATCTGGCAAAGGAGGGGATTCAGGCTGAGGTACTGGATCATATTCTTTATGATGCGCAGGCGATGTGCAGTCTGGAAGGAGCAGATGCGGCAGTGCTTGTAGCGTGTGCGCAGTCTGCGCTGTATAGTGAGATCGGCGGGGAAATAGAGCTGCTCAGCCGGCAGGGGATTACGATTCTGGGCGGTATTGTGGCAGCATGATCCTTCTTTTGGATGCAAAAAAAGACGCATGGTTAACAATTTGTTGTTCCATGCGCCTTTACGCCGTTTTACTGATATTGAATAGGTTTTCTGATTATGCGAATTGCATAACCGTTCTTTGAATTTCTTCGATATCATCAGATGTTAATTCAGGGAAAAAAGCAGAAACTTCGTCTGCTTTAATACGTCCTCTTTCGATCATTGTTATCACGTTCCTTTTTGTTGTTTCTCTCTCCATATCTTTTGCATAAGTCCTCATAACCTGCACATCATCAAATAAACTCATCATAATCGTTACTACCTCCATTTCCTTGCTGTTTAGATATTGTTTCAAAATGTTCCTGTCCTTGCAGATACGGATTGTTTCTGTAACTGCCCGTTTTGTCATTCCATGCTCTTTTATCTGCCCGTTAAAAACTTTGCAAAAAACAATGTACTCATTGATTATATTGTCCTTATCGCTCTCATATATGACTCTGGCTTTTATCTCAATATCAATATCTGCACCATCAAAAAACTCCTGCGATAAAGAGATTGTATCGGGTTTTCTGCCTTTGTTACCTGTATATATCACGTATTCCGATATTTGTATTATCCCGATGTTTATTCGGGAATCAGTCGCAACAGCGTAAATGTCACTCAAAACATCGGGATAATAAAATCGCTTGTTATGTATGTTTTTCTATAGTATTTTTTTCTTACTGTAACAAATCTTACAAGTAGGAGGAAAATAGTATGGAAAACATTACAGTATTGGCAGACGGCTATCAGGGCATCCAGGAATACATGGCATCCGTAGACCGTCCATATGACCTGTCAAAAAGTTATTTGCAGGCATATAAAGCATTAGCGGCATTTTACATCTCTGCGGGACAGGAGACATATGATCCTGCCATGAACGCAAAGTACAGGGAGCACATTGACCATCAGGTCGAATGCGGCTCCTTTTCCGAAAGACGCGGGCGGCTCCACAGGCGCCTTACATTCATGCTGGATGACTATTACGCCGGCAGGCCCATCCAGGCAATTTATAGTTCCGGGAAAAGGTACAAATATAAGCTTGATGTCTCTTCGGAACTGCTGGTGGAAGAATTTTATTCCTTTCGTCTTTAAATAAGGGATTAATGGTTAATTCATTATAAACAGCTTCAGGAATTATTACACTCTCATAGAGTTTCTGCAGTAGATCCAGTCTGCCGGCTTTTAGCAGAGAAAGGATTGGCGTAGTATCAGAAATAACAATCATATGTTTTTTCCTGCCAGTTTTTTTACGGTATTGACTTCTTCTTCAAATTCTTCATCAGTCATATCCAGATAGGGTATTCCTAAATTTCCGTATAATTCTATCAGCTCTGCTTTATACATTCCTAACAGTTCGGCAGCTTTCCCGTGTGATATTGTATCATTTGCTATGCCTGGATAGAGTAAAAGCGCAT
>CANTHI010000388.1 GCA_947653505.1 uncultured Eubacterium sp. | reverse complement strand
AAAAAGTAACATTTTTATGCAAATTGTTGTATTTCCGCTTAAGTTCGCGCTTATGGGGTCTGCCCCACCGGGCACCAGGTGAATAGTATCGATCATACATCCTTTGTACGCACAGTGTCTATCAGTCTGCAGACCTTCTCCTCCACCAGTTCCCACCGGTAATTTTTTTTCACATACATCTCTGCCCGCCTGCTCATGGCATCGTACACTTTTTTCTCCATTCCGGATATCTCCTCCAGCCTTTGGGCGAATCCCGCATATCCCATATAGTACATAGCTCCCCTGCTTCTGAGACAGTGTCCTTTTAATACCTCGCAGGCTCCATTGACCAGTCCGGGCACGCCAAGCGCCATTCCTTCCAGCAACGCGATCGAAAGGCTTTCAAACCTGGACGGAAGCCAGAGCCATTTTGCTCCAGCGATTGCCGCATATTTATCTTCTTCCGGAACGTAGCCCAGATAGCGGATATCGGGATGCTTTGGAATCTTCATATATGCTTTTCCTACGACAACGAGCTGCCATGTACGGTCCGGATGTTCCTTCCGGTATTTTTTAAAAAACGTAAACATTTCCGTGCAGTTTTTTCCGGAATCTATCCTTCCTGCATAAATCAGATAATCTCCACTGATCTGATAGTCCTGCCGGAAGCGGCGGACTGCCCTGATGCGTCCGTCAGGAGTCTGCAGATTCCCGGGGATGTCTATGCCGGCCCCGATTACATCATGCGGCAGGGCTTCGTTGTGAAATTTCTGCTGTACAAACTGTTTTTCTTCTTCAGTTAAATATAAAATGGCTGCTGCCTGCCGGAACATAGTCTCATAAATCGGCAGATGAATGGATGGTTCATCGTGTGCGGTCGGAATCAGGATGGATTTGCCGGCAGCTTCCGGCAGGCCGGACACGGCCGGATAATACAGATACGTGACAAATAAAAATATGTCGTAATCATCCGCATGGTTTCTGATATAGCGGACAAGCGCCGGTGTATAAGGTCCCTGTGCGGCTGCCCACAGCCGGTCTGTATGAATGCCGGCTTTTTTTAATATAAAAGTAGCTTTATTCAGGAAACGGAATGCCATCATGTTCCGCTGACGCTTTACCGGAAAGCGCAGCACCTTTACGCCATTGATCCGGCTGGCTCCGGCCGGATATTCATTTTTCCATGTGTCATAGTTTAAAGCGGTTGTCGTCAGTACGGTGATGTCAAAACGGGACTGCAGGTGTTCCGCAAGCAGTCTCGTATAAGATTCGGAGCCTCCCTGGACTTTTTGCCCATATCTTTGATTGATGATCGCGATTTTTATCATGCTTTCCATTCCATCTCCTTATTTATTTCTTAGATACAGATTTCTTCCATACAGATTTCTTCCATTTAGATTTCTTTCATACAGATTTTTTCCATATAGATTTCTTCGATTCTTTCCCGCATCCTCGCAGCGGCTTTTTCCATGCTGAGTGTATTTTGGATATGCGCCTTTGCACGTTCGGACAATTCTTTGTAGTAAGCAGGATCTTCATAAAGTTTTTTCATATATCCGGCTGCCTGCGCAAGATCGGGATCGGCCCAGCGGTTTCCTGCGTGAAATGGCAGCAGATCTTTTTCCAGTGTGACATATTTATAGTCTACCATGCATGCCGTATCCCGATCCATAAATTCGGTATTGGCGGACCAGTTTGTCGCTATCACAGGTGTTCCAAGCAGCATGGCCTCTGCCAGCACCAGTCCGAAGCCTTCTGCCCTGTGCAGGGACACCACGACGTCTGTGCATCTGATCAGACTGTTTACCTCACCCCGCTCCAGATGATCGCGGATCAGATAAATATTTTTGTACCCTTGCATAATGCTGCGGACCGACCGTTCCTCTTCTTTGGTGCAATGACTGATTTTGATCACCAGCCCGACGTTTTGGTCTGTCTTATCAAACGCCTTCTGAAAGGCGTGCATGACAGCTGCCGGATTTTTACGCTCCATGCAGCTGCGGCTGTCATACATCATCAGAAACAGAAACTGGTCTTTGGGAAGGCCAAAATCCTTTCTGGTACAGCCTTCTTTGAGCGGAGCTTCTATATAATAGGGCATGCAGCGGACCGGAAGGGATGTTTTTTTGCGGATTGCCCTGCAGGTAAATTCGGATGGCGCCCAGATTTCATCCAGTCCCTGAAAATACAGCGTCCATTCATCCGGAAATTCTTCCAGCTCCCACAGCCAGAATGCGATCTGATAACGGTAGTCCCATGCCTGCCTGTCGATCCGGCAGTATGCCGCTCCCAGTTCCAGAGGATTGATATGGATCAGGTTGATGCTGTAAAAAAAACCATTTCCGATTCTGGCATCCCACGTATGATCCCCGGCCTGCTCTGCTCCGGCTGGTGTATACTGATAAATATGAATCGGGAGGCCGGTCTTTTCCAGCGCGGACGCAACAAGGCGGCAGCTCTGTCCAAGACCTGCCTCCAGACGTATGTCGCCGATCAGATTGACCCCTTTGGGATCATGTCCGGGCTGATATGGTTTCACCTGTGCCTGCAGCCTGAGAAAGCTGCGGATCGTTACTTTACTTCTAAGCTTCCATAGCAATGACAGTGGAAGCAGCTTTACAAGCAGTGGTTTTACCATACCAGCTGCGTTTAGTATCAGTTTTGCAATCTGCGCCATAAATTCTCCCCTATCCTACTGTCTGTTCTCATGTTCTGTCTGCATGCAGTGTCTCAAATACTTTCCGGTGCCGGCGGATCATACAGTCGTGCGTATATTTTTTCTGCACGAGCTGCAGGGCCTGCCTTCCATATGTGCTGCGCAGGTCTTCACGTGCAGCCAGCTTTGCCATTGCCTCTGCCAGCGCGCGGACACTTCCGGGTTTTACCGTGATGCCGGTCACACCGTTTCTGCTGACGTATGGCACACCGCTTCGAAGCGCCGTATTAATCACCGGTTTGCCAAATGCCATTGCCTCCAGCTGAACGACTGCAAATGCTTCTGCTTTGGAAACAGACGGCAGAACAAGAAAATCACACCGTTCGATCTGACGCATTTTTTCCTCTTCGGATACCATGCCGGTAAATGTCACGTTGCGCAGCTGTAAATCCGCTGCCAGTTTTTTTAAATCCTGCTCCAGCGGCCCGCCGCCGACCAGCGTCAGGGTACACACATGCCGCTGCATATCCTGCATCTTCGCAAATGCTTTCAGCAGAATATCACAGCCTTTATACCATACGAGCCGTCCAATAAATAAAATATGAATCTGCCTGTCTGTTTCATTGAAAAGCGGCTGCGTCTGCTCCGCATATGCCTGTCCTTTTTGCAGACATTCATTACTCACACAAAAAGGAATCACGCTGCATTTTTTTCGAAAATGCCGGAGTGTTTCTGAGTTTTCGATATTACCTTTGGACGATACGAGAATCCGGTCTGCTTTTTTTAACGTATGCATGACAAGCGGGCGGTAAAACGGCGCCAGCTTTTTATATTTTTCAAATCCGCAATGCCACCATACGACCAGCCTGCCGGAATACAGTCCGAGCAAAACTGCCAGATCTGCCATTGGATAGGGAAAATGGTAGATGACAATATCCGAATGCTTTGTGCGCTTTTTTATGTCATACAGAAACTGCAGGGAAACCGGTGTAGACCACAGATCACACAGCTGCCTGCATCTGCGCACCGGAATCCCCTGATATGAATCGTCGCTGCTTTTTTTATGTCTGTCATTCTGGCATACGATGATTTCCTGTTCACAGTCCAAAAATCCCTGCGCAATGCTTTCCATGACTTTCGCAATACCGCCGCCATTATCCGGCCAGTAGATTTTAAATAATTGTGTGATTTTCATAGTTATCCTTTTGCAATGGGAATAAGCGTAATATATATTTTAAAATGTTCTTTTGGTATATATTATTATTATTTTTAGTGACTATTAGTATTTTATTCGCTTTTTTCCACTTTTGCAACAAGGCACAAAAAATTTAGTAATATTAGACAGAATTTGCATGGTTTATTGGGATCTGATTCATGGATTTTCACAATTTTGCTAAGAACCATTTTCCAATACACGGCATGTTCCATGATTATCTGGATGCTTTTCATGTCAGGTATATGCAAAAAGCATTCATCGAACTGTTTTGAATACTGGATTGGCAGTCTGATTGTGCAAGGAAGATAAAACGAATAAAAGAATTTAACGATCATATGACACAAGATCTTACGGGCGGATTGGAACAAAGAAAGAGATATCTTATACCGGAGAGACAATG
>CANTHI010000387.1 GCA_947653505.1 uncultured Eubacterium sp. | reverse complement strand
AAGACAATATCACCAGGCACAATCTCTGTACTTGGAATTTCTAAAATTGCACCTCACATTCTCTCTGCTAACTATTATAACCTATTTTTAATATTTTTCAACTTATTAATTTGATTTTTTCTCATTTCAACGTAATTTTATTCTGTATTTAGATATAAAATAAAAAGGGCACCGACTATTCTGTAAAATAGTCAATACCCTTTACCCGATTGTTCTTTGCTTTACCTATGCGATCATAAGTTTTCTGCCATCATCACCCTGCACCGCTTTTTATAGCACGCGATCCCATATTTTAAAATACATTCCACCCCGTCGTCTGCAAGGTCATCCTCATATCCGGTAACTGCAATCTGTTCCAGCGCCCTGCTGCATGCGGCGTCCAGATTCCATCATGCGCATATTTTAATTCTATAATAATCCCCATATCCCAGGTATCCGGAACCACAAGGATATCCGCATACCCTTCTCCCATTTCCTGATTGGAGCAGATCCCCCACCGGTCTTTCACGCCCAGTATGCCAACCAGAATCCCGTGGTAAAAGTTTTCCTTCCGCTCTTTTCTTACCGCCGTATCGCGAATACTGATGGTTTTTCTCAGGTATTCCGTAAACAGCTTCTCCACCGTCTGCACTTCCCCGTTTCGCAGGGCCTCGCAGAACCGGTTCAGCATATCCCCGTCTTTTTGGACATTCTCCTTAAAAAACTCCATAATTTGTGTAACATAGATATCCCGTATTTCCAGATTCGGGATAGCCAGCTCCATCATCCTTCCCTCCGCCTTTCCGCGTCTTGTCAGATAGCCAGGTTGTAAACAGCAGTTACACTCCTTTCCTCATCCTCCGGCTGCTGTCTGATATTAATGAATAAACTGCCGCAGCACCTCCATCAGCGCTTCGACATCCAAAGGCTTTGCAACATGGGCGTTCATGCCGCTTTTGAGTGCAGCTTCCTTATCTTCTTCCATCGCATTCGCCGTCATGGCAATAATCGGCAGGCTTTGCACGTCTTTGCGGTGCAGCGAACGGATTGCTTTCGTAGCCTCATAGCCGTTCATCACCGGCATCTGCACATCCATCAGCACCGCATCATAATAACCTTCCGCGGATTTTTCAATCATGGCGACGGCATCGGTTCCATCCGGCGCTGCTTCTGTCACAAAACCAGCCTCACCCAGAATAATTTCCGCAATCTCCCGGTTCAGTTCGACGTCTTCTACTAAAAGAAGCCTCTTTCCGCTATAATCCGTCTGCTTCCAGACAACTTCCTCCGGCTCCTTCGAAACGCCACCGGTGTTATTCGCCGCCAGCAGAGCCGCTTTCAAATCTGACAGAAACAGCGGTTTTGCACAAAATGCGGTAACGCCCGCTTCTTTTGCCTCCTCTTCGATATCCGTCCAGTCATAAGCGGTCAGAATGATAATCGGCGCTTCCTCCCCGATGACACTCCGGATTTTTTTTGCTGTTTCAATCCCGCTCGTTTCCGGCATCTGCCAGTCTAAAATAAAGGTATGGTAAGGGTCCCCGTCCTCATAGGCAGATCTGGCACGGTAGACCGCCTCTCTGCCGGACGTCGTCCATTCCGAACGCAGCCCGATACTTTTTAACATTTTGCTCACACTGTCGCAGACGTTAAAATCATCATCCACAACAAGCGAACGCACTCCCTCCAGTTCCTTCATCTGCTCTGCATTTTTTTCAATATCCTGAAGCTGCAGTGAAAGCCTGACTGTAAAAGTGCTTCCCTTCCCTGCTTCGCTTTCTACCGTGATCTCTCCGCCCATCATATCGACGATGTTTTTCGTAATGGCCATGCCAAGTCCGGCGCCCTGTATCCCGCTTCTTGTAGCGGTTGATTCCCGCTCGAACGGCTCAAAAATATGCTCCACAAATTCCTTTGCCATCCCGATTCCATTATCTTTGATCATAAATTCATATTCACCCCAGCCATGCTTAAATGCCGTATGCTGTATGATACGAAAGCTCACCGTCCCGCCCGCAGGCGTATATTTGACGGCATTTCCCATCAGATTAATAAAAATCTGGTTCAGCTTGAGCGGATCCGCGATCACATCCTCATTTACAACCTCAAACGTATCGATAAACATCTCCAGCTGCTTGGCTTTGACCTGCGGCTGGATGATATTGACAAGATTATGCATCAGCTGCGGTATATTGCACTCCTGATTATGGATCTGCAGCTTTCCGCTTTCAATCCGGCTCATATCCAGAATATCATTGATCAGTCCCAGCAGATGGTTACTCGAAGATAAAATTTTCTGCAGGCAGTCCCGTACCTGGCCGGTATGTTCCATATGACTGGCCGCAATCGTCGCAAATCCGATAATGGCATTCATAGGCGTACGGATATCATGACTCATATTAGACAAAAATGTAGTTTTTGCCTGATTGGCATGCTGTGCCTGCATCAGGGCATCCTGCAGGGCCTGTGTCTGTTCCCGCTGCTTTCTGACCTGTTTCGTAATATCCCTGGACACTACCATAGCGATCAGATCTCCCGTATCCTCATCGCGTGTCATAATAAACGACTGGCGCACGCACATGGGCGCTTCCTGATGCAGGCCTCCCCAGTAATCAATATCCACCTCCATATCTCCCTGTTCAAACCGGGATTTTAAATAATCCACATTTACAACCGAGTTATAATCTTCCAGGGATTCAGGCAGAACAAACCCGGCCCACCGCGCAAAACAGTCCGAAGCCCTGCATGGGGCCGACAGTCCTGCCTGCTCTAACAGAGAGATTTTTTCTCCGTCAAGCATCCTGGTAATGTCCTGTTCGATCCAGTCTTTGGTCAGATTGCATTCAAACGAGCTGAACGATCCGGACATAATGGCTATCCGGTACTGCCGGTCCTTCCGGTTTAATACCGCCCGCTCCCGCTGCTCACGCAGTTCTTTCTGCTTTAGCTCCGTCACATTCTGACGGGTATATAAGACCCTGACAGGCATTCCGTCCCTGCGCTCCAGACACGCCACCAGCAGATGCTCCCATTCTTCCTTTCCCTGGCGGGACACATGACACTCATGCACGGCAGAATCCTTTGTTTCCAGCATTTTTCTTATCGAATTAATTTGTGCAAAATGCACAAACGCTTTCTTTTCCTCCTCCCCGATGATATCTGCCGTATGATACTTTATAAGCTCACTGAATACCCCCTTCATCGGGATCCTGTTATTGACCGGTCTGCTTCCTGCCATGTAAGAATAACTGTCTTTTTCCAGATCCACGATCAGATACCGGGAAGAAAACAAAATATTGGCACCGCGCAGTACATCGCCGATCAGCTTATTTTCCGTTTCCAGCTTCCTACGCTGTCTCCCTGCACGTATAATCAGAAATCCGATATAAATGACAAACAAAAGCAGCAGACAGGCTTCCAGTGTCACGCCCGCCAGATTCGCATTGTTTACCATCCTCTGTGTGACATTTTTTGGAAATGCCTGTACAAGGACATAATTATGCTCCGGCAGATGTATGACACAAAGATTATCCGTTTTACATCCATCCCTGCAAAGAAGGGCCGCTTCCCCGCCATCCGTAAACACCGTGCGCGCCGCTTTCGCCGTGTCCGCGTCAATCACACCGGAATCCAGCAGGGAATCCAGCAGATGCCCCTGATAAACTCCTTCCCCGGAGCTGGCAATCACCATGCCTTCCTGCGTACAGAGATACACATCCGCAGTCTCCCCAAAAAAGCTGGCCGTAAGCATATCCCGCAGATAATCTTCCGCAAAATACAGTCCCAGAAATAATCCGGTAATTTCACTCTCATGGTATACCGGCGCATAAAAAACCATCATCGCCTTCCCCGTCAGTCTGGACTTCTTTACCATCTCAAGACCGCTCTCACCCCGCATCCCGCTGACAAAGTATTTTCTGTCCGAGCTGTCATTTGTCACCCCGCTGGACGCAAGGTTGACCCCGCCCTTATCTGTAAACCGGATCGCGTCAAAAGTCGTATTTTCCTCAAGCTCCTTTAACACCTGTGCGCTGATATCCGCACTGCTTTTGCCATTGCTGACCAGATAGGCAGCGTTTCGTATCCGCTGCAGCGCATTATTAAATTCACTTTTAATCCGTTTCGCCGTCTGACGGGCACAGTCCTCCGCATAAACCCTGTTCTGTTCCTGAATCCGTACCCTGTTCTTTGTCGTATAGACAAAAAACAATACAAGTACTGCAATCAGAAAAAAAATGGCATAAAACACCGGCTGCACTGGTCTTGAGATGGT
>CANTHI010000386.1 GCA_947653505.1 uncultured Eubacterium sp. | reverse complement strand
TCTACCAGACTGACATACGGTTTCCCATACCGGCTTAATGTTTTATTTATCACAGATAATTGATCTGTCTCACTGATTGCCCCATCTTTTACCAGATAGGAAGTGCTCTTTTCCAGTATGGATTTTCTTCTTTCCATGTTCTCTGAAAAATAGTGGGACGTATAATCTTTTAAACAGTATTTCCTGGTCTGGCTGATGCCCTGCAGGACAACAAGCTCTGCATTTTCAAACCAGTACAGCAATAAATCCTGATCTGGATCTGCAAGCAGTGTGAGTCTGTTTTCCCGTTCTGCCATAAGCAGATGTATTTTGTGATTATGAGGCCACCTGGCTTGTAAGCTTGCAAAAGATTCTCTCCCCTCAAACGGATTATCAATGCATAGCAACACACTTTGCCCGACAGGTGTAAGCTTCATCAGGCAATCAAAAAACTGATCTGCCATTTGTTCTGTTATAGTTTCTTTGTTTGACAGTGACAGCCAGACCGTCAGGTGTCCCGAAGAAGCGTTCTGCACTGCTGCACGCATCATCAGGCTGGTTTTTCCCTGGCCTCCGTTTCCTGCAATTATAACAGAGGTGCTGCTTTGAATGAGTTCCTGTATTGCCTGTGCGGCTTCTTTGTGCGGGACGTCTGCATCTGCACTGATAACCTGAAGCAGGGTATGAAAATTATTGTCAACGGTATAGAAGTTTTTAATAGTCAGATCGTTGCAGGAAATCCTTGCATCTGTGACATAGCATGGGGTAATCATTGTCGCAATATGATTGATTCCCTGACTGTCCAGCTGCGCTTGTATCTGGGAAGCCGCTTCCAATATTTGTGGAAAATCGGCCAGCTTCCCAGAAACTATTTCCAGATGGTTCTGAATCATAATATCGTTTATCCACGCTGAAAAATCTGGAATGGTCATCCACTGCTCCATTAAATAGGAAATGATAATTTCGGCCTCTTCTTTGCCTGCAATGTGAGAGGCAACCATATCGTCTGCACCAGGCAGCACATTGCGCTGCAGACACGTTTCCCAATATCCCAGAACATTTTCTTCAAGGGGAATACCTAAATCTTCCTGCCGGTATTTTCTGTATTCGGAGTATCGTGCATACGCTACGCCCGATTTTTCCCGGATAGCATTCAGCGTTTCTTTCATATGGCTGTCGTTTTTGCTTTTGAAGTGGTCGAAAATTGTTATTAGCGATCCACCGAATCCTATTGGTGTATTAAGAGCGGAAAGCCCTGCTGTAATTGTATCTAAAATGTTAACCATCTGATCACTCCCAATCTCTGTATCAATCTGCTGATTTGCCAGCACATCCCCAATTTTAAGGGCAGTCGCCACTAAAAAGGGTTCATTTTAGTCACACACGCCTTAGTTCCTGCTATGTAAGATATTTTGCAGAATACGAAAGCAGGCTGTCATCTATACTCCATTTTATCACAATTTTCCCTATAGTCTACTACAACTTTCTTAATACAATCTACAATTTTACTGACCGGAAGTTACTATTCACGGCCCGGGAGGCCGCTCATAGTAACGATTCGGGGCGATATGGAAAGTTTGCTTCGCAAAATCGCCCCTCACTCCTGAATCATATTCTCACGGGTCAGCCATATCCATTTTTGCACTTGCCCACACAGCGAAAACTCTGGTATAATAAAGTGAAATCAGATACTGACCGGAATGTATAGTTCCGTAATATAAAAATCAGGGAGGAAGTATATATGAAAATCAAAAAATTAATAGCAGCAGCTTTGGCGCTTTCCATCCAGATCAGTACCTGTTCTCCCGGTGTAGTATTCGCAAAAACAGCGGAAGATGCACAGTGGGCAGCGGCATATCTGGAAACGGTCAGGGCGCTGAATCAGGAGGATAAAAAACGGAAGTCACAGGATCAGCCGGAATTTATGCCGTTTCAGCCATATACGTATTCCCTGATTTATTTTGACGGTGATAAGATCCCGGAGCTTGTAGCAGGGATGGATGGGTACTGGGTCAGCATGTATACATATGATCCGGATGAAGGAAACGTATATACGGTTATGGATCAGTGGGGATACGGAGCGATGGGAAATGCAGGGTACGAATATCTTCCAAAGAAGAATTATCTGCGTAATTATAACAGCGATTTTGCAGGGGCGGTGATGCGCACGTATTATGGAAAGATGAAAAATCATGAAATCGTATGCCGCAGGGAGCTGACGCAGATGTTTTATAAGGATAAAAATAAGAACCATATGCCGGATGAGGATGAATATACGGATCAGCCGGTGTATTATTGTGGCAGTAAAAAGATTTCAAAGAAGCAGTTTTTGTCTTATTTGAAAAAAGGAAAATTTCAGGATATCAAAGGGAACATGACCTATGAGCAGATCAGCAAAAAGCTCCGGAACAGGTAAGGAACGGCAGAAAAATGGAACAATTTACAAGAGATCATACAAAAATGATCAAGGGAATCGCTGTCATACTGATGTTTATACATCATTTATGGGCATTTCCGGACAGATTTGCGGTTGACCTGCAGCCCCGTTTATCCGGCATTATGGTGCATGGGACGGATCTGTTCAGAGCAGCGGGCCAGTTCGGACAGATTTGTGTTCCGGTTTTTATGTTTCTGGGCGGTTACGGACTCTGGCAAAAAATGCAGAAGGAATATTCTCTTGGAAAAGATATCTGGCGCCTGTATGTGATGCTTTGGAAGGTTGAGGTTATTTTTATTCCGGTTGGACTGCTGTTTTTTAAGAATCAGGGTGATTATGCGGCGGAGACGGTGATCTGTCATGTATTTGAAGACCGTAGTATCGGGAATGTGATCAATCATTTTCTGGGGCTTTCAACCTCCTATAACAGGGAGTGGTGGTTTTTTTTTTCTTTTATAAGCGCGATGATTCTTGGATATGTGTTTATATGCATGGATAAAACCATACGGTTCTGGAACAGTGCCATGCTTGTAATCTGCATCTGGATTGTTTCACAGAGGCTGCTTCCTGCAGTCTGCGAAGTGCAGGCATTTTCCCGGCTGGGCAGCGATTTCTTTTTCAGACAGTTTTTTTGTTTTCATCCGTCGGTCTGCGTTTTTTTCGAAGGGATTGTGTTTGCAAAATATAATGCGGTGAGCCGGCTGGGGGAGTTTTATAAAGAAGTATTCCGGTCCCGGGCAGGCAGACTCATTGTGTCCGGTATCGGTATGGGCGTTATTTTCTGGAGCAGGACATTTTCTATGGGAGCGGATTTCGATCTGATTTATGTGCCTTTTTTTATGCTGTTTTGTATGGAGTTTGTGAAGGCTGCCGGGTTTCTGGAAAATATTCTGCTGGTGCTTGGAAAATACAGTGCGGATATGTGGCTGATACATGGATTTTATTGTTATTATTTTTATGCTGTCACAAAGATTGTCTGCTGGACGGGAAATGCCATTGTGGATCTGTTTACTTTGCTTGCGCTGTCCTTTGCAAGCGCGGTGGCAGTGAATGAGCTATATGTGTTCATTGCAAAGAATTATAAAAAGAGAATTATAAAAAGAGAATTATAAAAAGAGAATTATAAAAAGAGAATTATAAAAAGGCATGTATAAAGGGGTGTGGCTGTGAAAAATGAATCCCCAAAAAACAGATGGCTGCTTTTTAAAGTTTTTGTGGTGTGCGGTCTGTCTGCTGGTATCCTCTGGTATCTTCATGATGTGTACCAAAGTGATGTGAGTGTACAGGAATTTATGCAGAAAAGCGAAGCGGTGACGATAACGGAAATAAAAGACGGACTGTTTCTGGATGGTCCCGGAAAGGATACCGCAATGATTTTTTATCCGGGCGCCAGGGTCGGATACGAGGCGTATCTGCCTCTTTTACACAGCCTGTCTGAAAAGGGGCTGGACTGCTTTCTCGTAAAAATGCCGTTTCATCTGGCAATGGCGGCTTCTTATGCGTCCGGACATCTGGAAGAACTGGACGGGCTGATTCTTCTGGCAGCATATCCGACAAAACCGCTGCAGGCAGATACGTTTTCAGTCCTGTCTGTATATGGAAGTGAGGATGGGGTGCTGAATATGGAGAAACTCGAAAGCGGCCGGGCGTGGATGCCGGACGCTTATGAGGAGCTGTGCATAGAGGGCGGAAATCATGCGCAGTTTGGAAATTACGGGGAGCAGAAAAACGATCATCCTGCCACAATCAGCAGGAGCAGACAGCAGGATGAGACAGCGGCAGCGATATGAAATATGATACAGCAGACGACTAAAAAATAAAAAATAAAAGTTGTCATGAAGAATCTAAA
>CANTHI010000385.1 GCA_947653505.1 uncultured Eubacterium sp. | reverse complement strand
GTATCATAAAATTCTGTGCTGGAACCAAATGTATTTAACAGGAAATCTTTTGCAAGATCCTTATCCTGGCAGTTTGCTGTAATATACCAGGAAGAACCACCATTATTTGCATAATTCGTAGCGCTTTCCACACCGTCTACTTTCGGAATGGTCGTAATCTGCCACAGACCCTTCTGGTCTTCAATTCCTACGAGTGTACCATTCATCCAGTTACCATTTACGATGCCGGCTGCTTCGCCGTCTGTAACAGTCTTTACATATTCATCCCAGTTATTTACAAGCTTTACAACGTCTTTCTGGATCATTTCCGTATACAGATCCACGCACTTTTCAGCAATCTCATTGCCTGTTATGTATGCCTTACCTTCTTCGTTTACAAAATTGGAACCGCAGGACTGGATCATCAGCATGATAACATCGCCGCCGGTTGCTTCACTTGTCAGAAGATATTTACCCGTTTTTTCACGGACTGCCTGACCAATCTCGATAAACCTGGACCATGTAATATCCTTCATATCATCCATCGAATAGCCTGCCTCTTCCAGAATATCAGTCCGATAGAAAGCTGCACATACACCATTGTCATACGGTACGCCATAATGCTTGTCGCCTACCATTGAATAGCTCTGTTTTAAAGGTGCAAAATCTTCCCATTTAATTCCCATGTCTGTCAGATCTGTAAATGCATCCGGATAGCTCTTTAAGAACTTCTGATAGCTGTTATCCTGCATCAGAACAATATCCGGCATCGTGCTGTAGTCTCCCGCGTTTGCACAGGTCGTCAGCTTTGTCTGGCAATCATCCGAAGATGTCTCAATAACTTCCAGTTCAAAATCCGGATGATCTTTTTTATACTGCTCTCCCGCCAGATTCATAGCCTTGATATTAAATGTCTGGTCCCATGCCCATACAGTCAGCTTGCCGCTGCCGGTAGAGCCGCCTTCATCTGATGCATCCGCATTGTCAGAGTTTCCCTCATCCCCTGATGTGTCCGCGTTGTCAGTACTGCCTTCATCTGTTTTATCTGCGCCATCAGAAGCGTTCCCTTCAGATGAATCGCCACCGCCACATGCTGCTGCGGTAACTGCCATTGCGCCTGCAAGTAATACTGCCATTAATTTCTTTTTCATACTTATCCTCCTTTAGATAATTATTTTCGGTAGGATTATTATAGCAATACATATAGATTGAAAGTTTGCAAAATCGCTTATATAATTTGCAAATATGATCAAATATATATTCTTTGCATAAGAATCGCAGAAAACTGTTGCCTTTTTTATCTATATTATCTAAGGAGGCATCTGCTCTTAAGTCCGCGCCTATGGGACCAGTTCCTTCTCCCAGAGCCCGGGAGTCCGGTATGTTCTATTCTGTTTTATCGAACTGTTATGGTTCATTAAAAGCTTCTGACAGCCGGACCGCCCGATATCTTGACACATTAAAATTCCGCAGCCCCAGTGTCTTTTCAGCCAGACAGACCTGATGCATATAATCAGCGAACCAGTTTCCTTCCTGCAGTCCGTTCCTGTCTGACCCGTATCCGGACATCATCTTTACCTGTACTGCCTGTGCATGCATCCTCTCCCTGACGTCCTGCGGAGCATTTTCATAATACTCTGCCACTGCAGGCGCTGCGTCCAGTGACAGACAGGCCAGATACTCCCAGTCCATATTGTGGTTGTTCTGTGCATGTGACAGATTATACGAAGCAATAAAATAATCCACATGGGAAAAAGCCAGGCACAGATAAATAATACTTACAACCGTAATGCTGTAGCGGAACAGCGGAAACTGTGGTCTTACAATCAGAATGATAACACCCGCCATTAAAAACGCGAGCGCCCCAAGCACCGCCATCACAAATACCCTGAGAAATGTCAGCTGGTATACTTTCATATATAACATCATCCGGTACGCACTGGACGAAAGCATCACATACGTACACATACAGATCAGAAGCAGTATGCCATCCAGTATTTTATGAACCGCAAAGTATTTTCGTACCGCAAGTACAAGAACCAGATTGACCACGCAGACAAACAGCAGCATGTAAAATCCCCGATGCGCATACTGTGCATAGGTTATTCCTTGCGGCAGGGTCTGGCTGCCTGCAAACAGATACAATACCTGTACCCCGCAAAATACCATGTACATCATCAAAAGCAGTCCTGAAAAAGTCATCGCGATCACCGGATCAAACGCTGTTTTGTATGTTTTCACCCTGATCCTGCTTCTGCGGACAAGATAGCGCATTCCACAATAAGAAGAAAAAAATCCAAACAAAAGCATGCCCACAGCTTCCATAATTTTTACCGGAAAACGCAGTCCTGCAAACAGCTGTGTCACCATCGCCTGAAAAACCGCATCCGCACACATCAGGCAGATTCCCAAAAACAAAAGCGCCGGAGCCGCCAGCAAAAGTCCGGTCAGAACAGCCCGGAAAGTTTTATTCTTTCCGGCTTTTTTCTCCCTCCAGCACATATACCCATCTGTAAACGGTACAATCATACAGCCAATACCGCCAAATACCGCCGTCAGAATCTCTGTCAGACATTTTGAAAAATCCCACTGGCTGTCATCATAAAAATTGTGCAGTAAAAATAAAATCAGAAAAACAAAAAATCCCAGATTATTCAGCCAGATTATATAAACATTGTCAGTCAGAAATGTCGAGATCCCAAGCAGCAGCATCGTCAGAATATAAAACCAGCTTCCCGTCCGCAGACAGGCAGACCGTCTGTCAGGATGCGGACCGTCCGTCATCCCTGTATCCTTCTGCAACTGGTTTTCCTTCAGTTTTTTCATAACCGTACAGGAATATACAATCGTCGACAATATCCATACAGGCATCGTGATACCACTGCTGTTATGAAACATGCAGATGGTATATACGATTGCATATAAAAGACTTGCCAGACCAAAAATCCTGAAATACCCTGCCTGAACAGCCGGCTGTTCCTCCATAAACAATGCATCCGCAAACGCATCCTCCTGATCTGTTTCCGTAATCTGAAAATTCATTTCTATGGATCCGGAACCTGTTTCTGTAGTACCAGAACCTGTTTCTGTAGTACCGGAACCTGTTTCTGTAGTACCGGAACCTGTTTCTATAATACCGGAACCTGTTTCTTTCATCCGATAACCTTTCTCTGCCATCTGCAGAGACACCTGACTTTCCGCAGCCTGGTTTTTCCCTGCAGTTTTCTGACCAGAGCCGTTCCATAGATGATTTCCGTCTTCCGGTATTGTTGTCTTTTCTGCTTTTGTCTGAAGCTTCTGTCTCTCCATCTGGTTCTTGTTTTCTGTTATAAAGTCATTTTCTCCCATATCCCACGCACCTCTTTACGCTTTCTGTTACAATGTTCCGGTCTGCCAGGCTTCACCACATTCTATTCCGGCTCGTCTGCCTGATATTCCAGAATATCTCCGGGCTGACAGTCCAGTGCCCGGCAAATTTTATTGAGTGTTTCAATTTTGACAGCCTTAGCTTTCCCATTTTTTAAAATAGAAATATTGGCCAGTGTGATTCCAACCTGTCCGGCCAGTTCTGTCACACTCATCTTGCGCTTTGCCAGCATTACATCAATATGAATCATGATCACTGCTTTGCTCCTCCGTCAAATCGTCAGTTCATTTTCCTGCCGCAGTTCATAAGCTTTTAAAACCAGATGCGACAGGGCAGCCGCACAGACTGCCACAACAAAACTCATAAAAATGGCAGACAGCATGAACAGCATCAGTGAAGGCTGCATATAACGCATCACAATCAGTCCTAAAAAGCCGGTAAACCATATAACAGCCAGCAGCACTGAAAGACGGCTGATCCGTTTAAATGCTGCCGCGTTTTCTCTGGAAAATGAATTATCCTGACCAATCTGACAGCATATGTTCCAAAACTGGAACAAAATGGCATAACAGCCAGACGCAATGACAAAATCATAGATCAGTCCCGGCCAGTATAAACACGCGGCTTCCGGATAACTCCTGCGCAGTTCTTTTGCAAGCGCTGGTACAAAAATAAAAAAAACTGCCGCTCCCATCAGACCAATGCCACATGTAATTGCTTTTAACCATCCTGCAATTTCTGCCTGTTTCATATTTCCTGTTCCTTTCTGGTGATAGTTTGTATTTTTTACAGGCCACTGCCTGCGTCTGGTTCTCCAAAATGTAACATGTTATCTGAATTGCCAGATCTGTGTATCTGCTATCAGAATATCACAGTATTTCTCGAATTGCAATATTTATTTATTGAAACACAATAAATTTATAATAATTTAC
>CANTHI010000384.1 GCA_947653505.1 uncultured Eubacterium sp. | reverse complement strand
ATTATCCCGTTAAGAAATATATGTATGCCCCTGATGTTGTGCGGGGAAATGGTTGGATTTTTTGTGAGTTTTATTCAAAAGCATAGATGTGTTTATGAAATAAACAGGTAATTATTTACAATTTTTTTATTGGTATTGCAAAAAATAAGAATATAGTATAGAATACTAAAAGATAACAAAATATAAGAAATTGTTATGTATAAGCATTACTTATGCTGCACAACCTTTTACAAAGCTGGCAACAGACACGATCCTGTATCCCTGACAGCCAGAAAATGATATCAAATTTAAAAGCAGTGTGCTTAGGAACTGTAAAGAAATAAAACACACTGCTTTTTCATTTCAAAGAAACCGTTCTGTCATTAGTGGTTTCTTTCATTTATGGCATAGTATATCATAACCTTTTTATTTTTTCAAGCAGCCGGCCACCATCAGCCGGATATCTCTGGACGAACTGCCAATGCAGTAAACCACATCCGTATCCACCTGCTCCAGCGTAACAAAAACCGTTGCTTTCTCACCTGCCTTTACAAAGACCTTTTCAAATCCTTTCAGCTCCTGAAAAAACTTTGACCCTTTCCTGCGCTCATATACCTGCACGACTTCGCTGCCATCATACGCTCCGGTGTTTTCTATCGTACAGCAGATCTGGCAGTTTTCCGTATCCAGTCTGGCATCTGTATAGACAAATGTTGTATAAGACAGTCCGTGTCCAAAGCAAAATTCCGGCTCCACCCCATACTGATCACAATAACGGTATCCGACATAACTGCCTTCCCGGTAAGCAACATTTACAGTACCTGCAAATTCTCCGACTGCATGCGCAGAACAGTCGGTATGTGTTTTATAAAAGGTCTCTGGCAGCTTTCCAGATGGATTGACCCTGCCAAGCAGCACCTCCGCCAGTGCATTGCCGCCTTCCATCCCTGCATACCAGCTCCAGACAACCGTATCCGCCTGATGTATCCAGCTTCGCATTTCTACCGGACTTCCGGCAAGCAGTACTATAATCAGATCCTTGCGTATTTCCAGAAGCTTCTGAATCAGCAGATCCTGCTCATAAGGCAGTCTCATATCTGCGCGGTCATTCCCTTCACAGTCATGCGTATGATCCAGCCCTCCGATAAAAATGACGGTATCATAATCCGGTGCGAGCCGAAGCGCCTCCTCCCGCAGCCTTTCCTGCTCTTCTGCCAGCTGCGGAGTATATGCATGCGTACTTCCTCCGCCGTTTTCCAGACTTTTTTGCTGCCAGTCTGCGTCCTGCTGCTGTCCGGATGGTGCACCGCAGTATCCCTGCGCAAAAGCAATTTCAGTATTTCCGCCAAGCTGGCTTTTTAGTCCCATTAATGGTGATACCTCATACAGCGCTTTGATCTCTGCGCTGCCTCCCCCGGCTGCATGCAGCTGTCTGGCATTTTCTCCGATCAGCAGGATCCGCGATTGCTTTTCCTTTCGAAGCGGAAGTATCTGCCTTTCATTTTTCAGCAGTACGATCGATTCTCTGGCGGCTTCCAGCGCGGTCTGGCGGTGTCCAAGCGTATTATAGGCCCCTGCCTTGCGCTCCCCGGTCTCTGCTTTGTTTAACATCTTAAGCTTCTGCATCAGGACAAGAATCCTTTTCACCTTCTGATCCACTGCCTCTACAGGGATCTCTCCTGCTTTGATCTTTTCCAGCAACGGACGGGCCATAAAATAATCATCAAAATCATTGGTAACTGACATCTCGATATCCAGCTGGGAAAGCGCTGCCTCTTTTGTATCATGCACTCCGCCCCAGTCGGAAATAATGACTCCGTCAAATCCCCACTCTTTCCGGAGCACCTGCTCCAGCAGAAACCTGCTCTGGCAGCTGTATTCCCCATGCACTTTATTGTAAGCGCCCATGACAGTATGCACTCCGCCTTTTTTTACAGCAGCATAAAATGCCGGAAAATAAATCTCACGCAAAGACTCCTCATCAATCTCCACATTGACCCACAGCCGCTCCGTCTCCTGATTATTGGCGGCAAAATGCTTGACACACGCCGCCACATCCCAGCTCTGGACACCCTGAATATAATCTGCCGCAAGCTCACCGGCCAGATACGGATCTTCGCTGAAATATTCAAAATTTCTCCCGCACAAAGGACTCCGCTTGATATTGACACCCGGCCCGAGTATGATATCCTTGCCACGGCCTCTGGCTTCCTCTCCAAGCACACTTCCTACGGCATATGCTATCTTCCGGTTCCACGTAGCGGCAACCGCGCTGTTGCATGGCAGATAAGTCACAAAGTCATCCTGATTGCCAGCTGCCTTCCATTCCGATGGAAAAAATTCCTGACGGACCCCCATCGGCCCATCTGACATTTTGAGCGGTAAAATGCCAAGCCGGTCAACGCCCGCTGTCTGAAACAGCTGCGCTCCGTGGATCATTCCAATCTTTTCCTCCAGCGTCATCTTTTCGAGCAGCTGTTTTGCGTATTTCTGCATGGACTGTTCCTGCTGCGCAGTCTGACTATGAATGTGCTGCGCTTCTTTGTGCAAATTTTCACTATTTATGTTCATTTCTTCTGCTCCTATCGTCTTATGATATCCCGACATGTGTGCTATATTGGGGAACCGGACGCACTACACCCAAAGCTTAATTTCCTGCACACCTTCTGCCACTGTCACAACACTGTCCGCTCCTTCTGCAGACACCCCGCCCTGCACACCTTCTGCGCGTAAGATTCTGCAGTTTACAAACATAAGCTGGTATTCGTGCCCTGCCTGTGAGTGTACGATGACGGTATCTCCATTTTTCTCCACCGAAAGCTCCAGTATGCTTTCCTGTCCCGCGAATACCTGCGTGTGGGCCTGCTTTTGCAGGGCGTATACTTTAATCAGAAGATGCTCCTCATACGGCGCGTCTGCGCGGTCTGTACGGGTCGTTGTCGCAATAATGGCATTTTCCCGTACCAGCAGCGGGATGGACAGATATCCGTGATGCTCCCTGCGCCAGCATCCGCCGGATACTTCTTTTCCGGTCAGATAGCTGGTCCATCTGCCCGCCGGGAGATAATATTCTGCCATACCCTGCTCGTTGAAAACCGGCGCGACCAGCAGACTGTCTCCGAGCATATACTGTCTGTCCAGATAGCCGCAGGAAGGATCATTCTCAAATTCCAGCACCATACTGCGCATAAGCGGTATGCCGGTACGGGAAGTGTGTACCGATCCACTGTATAAATAAGGCAGCAGCGCGATTTTTAATCTGGTAAAGAAACGCACGACATCCACCGCACTCTCATCGTATGCCCACGGTACCCGGTAAGAATGGCTGCCGTGCAGACGGCTATGGGAAGAAAGCAGTCCGAAGGCCGCCCAGCGTTTGTATACATCCGCGGTAGAAGTACTCTCGAAGCCGCCGATATCATGGCTCCAGTACCCAAAGCCGGACATCGTCAGGGACAGGCCTCCGCGCAGGCTTTCCGCCATTGCTTCATACGTGGACCAGCAGTCCCCGCCCCAGTGAACCGGGAATTTCTGTCCTCCGGCTGTAGCTGAACGTGCAAACAGGACGGCTTCTCCGGTTCCTTTTTTTTGCGCAAGCAGTTCAAAAACACACTGGTTATACAGATATGTGTAAAAATTGTGCATTTTCTGCGGATTTGCACCATTGCTGTATACAATATCATCCGTCGGGATCCGCTCGCCAAAATCCGTTTTAAAGCAGTCCACGCCCATATCCAGCAGCGCTTCCAGCTTTTCCTGATACCAGCTCCAGGCATCTTTGTTTGTAAAATCTACAAGCGCCATCCCCGGCTGCCACATATCCCACTGCCAGATATCTCCATTTGTACGCTTTACGAAATATCCGCGTTCCATGCCCTCAGCAAACAGGCAGGATTCCTGCCCGATATACGGATTGATCCAGACACATATTTTCAGATGTTTCTGATGCAGCCGCTGCAGCATTCCAGCCGGATCCGGAAAGACACGGCTGTCCCAGATAAAATCGCTCCAGTGAAATTCCTTCATCCAGAAGCAGTCAAAATGAAATACCTGCAGCGGGATGCCCCGTTGTGCCATACCGTCAACAAAACTCATCACTGTCTGTTCGTCATAACTGGTCGTAAATGACGTCGAAAGCCACAGTCCATATGTCCACTGCGGAGGCAGGGCCGGTTTTCCGGTCAGATCCGTATAGCGCATAAGCACTTCTTTCATGGAAGGTCCGTTGATCAGAAAATAATCCAGACTTTCCCCAGGCACGTCAGCCGCTGCAAGAACATGTTTCTTAACATCCTCATCAATACCCTCTCC
>CANTHI010000383.1 GCA_947653505.1 uncultured Eubacterium sp. | reverse complement strand
CCTCCCATCCGGCTGGTTTTCAAAAGCTTTACACACGTTGTAACGAAACATTATGCAAAAATTATTACATAAATGTTCCGGTAATCTGATGCAGAGCTTGTGAAAACCAGCTGGGAGAGGGACTTTGCCCCATCTGCTGTGGCTTCGGAAGAATGTTAGAAGCCCTTGGTATTCTGCCCGATACACAGGCGGCGAAGCCGAAGCGGCACCTTTAGCTGCTGGCGGCAGCCAGAAGCGAAGTAGGTGTCGCGCCCGTCCGGTACCACAGTCTGGATGCAGAATACTTAGGGCTTCTTGCATTCTGGAGCGGACACAGCAGATGGGGCAAAGTCCCTCTCCCAGCGTCCGCGCAGCCAAAATGTAACATTTTTATGTAAATTGTTGCCTTCTTTACTTTAAGTTCGCACCTATGGGGCAGCCCCTGCGCGTTCCTGACCCATGAAAAGTAACGCATATTCATCTCCCATAGGCGGGGGGTGAAAAATGCAGAAAGCCCTATCTGGATAAATCAGAACAGTATAGACCAGCCTCCCGGACGCTGGATGAGGGAACCGGCCCTGTTTCATTGTTCCGGTTTCCAGAATATAAGAAGCTCTAAGTATTCTGCATCCAGACTGTGGTACCGGACGGCGCGGCACCACAGTCTGGATGCAGAATGCCTGGAGCTTCTTACATTCTGGAATAGCATACCCCGTTTTATCGGGCAAAGGAACAGGCAGACAGGCCAGCGCCTTCCATCCGGCACCAGCAAACAGATATTTTTACATCCATCAGAACCGGAAATCCCGCTCCCCATTCTGAATATTCTGAATATATTCCTCTGCTTTTTTCCTGACTGTTTCGTTTGGAATCTTTTTTAACTCTTCCGCGATCAGCTTCTCTCCGAGCGCTTTTGTTTCCGGTGCTGCATAATCCTCCAGAAACTCCTTGAGCGTCATCAGTGCGTTTGGATGACAGCAGTTTACGATCTGCTTACTTTTCAAAAGCTCCATAAAACGGTCTCCCGTGCGTCCGGCGCGGTAACATGCGGTACAAAAGCTCGGTACATACCCAAGCTCCATCAGCCAGTGTACGACTTCTCCCAGCGTTCTGCGGTCGCTCACGTCAAACTGTGCAGAATTATCTTCCTCAGCTTCTTCTTCATAATAGCCGCCAACACTTGTTCTGGAGCCGCCGCTGATCTGTGAGATTCCAAGATGCAGTACTTTTTTGCGTGTTTCTGCTGATTCTCTTGTCGACACAATCATTCCTGTATACGGCACCGCGATCCGGATACACGCCACGATTTTTTCAAACATTTCATCAGAAATGCCATTGTCAAATACATCCGGATCAATATCATCCGCGCGGCGTACTCTTGGGACACTGATCGTATGCGGCCCGACTCCTTTATACGCTTCCAGATGCTCCGCATGCATCAGAATCCCCGTAAAATCATACCGGTAATTGTTCAGTCCAAACAGCACACCCAGCCCAACGTCATCGATGCCGCCATCCATCGCGCGGTCCATCGCTTCGGTGTGATAGGCATAGTTACTCTTTGGTCCGGTCGGATGCAGCTTTTCATACTGCTGTTTGTGATACGTTTCCTGAAACAGAATATATGTACCAATGCCTGCTTCTTTCAGCTTTCGATAATCTTCTACTGTCGTTGCCGCAATATTTACATTTACCCGGCGGATGGCTCCGTTTTTGTGGTGGATATTATAAATCGTATGGATACATTCAAGAATATATTCCAGCGGGTTGTTCACCGGATCCTCGCCTGCCTCCAGCGCCAGTCTTTTATGGCCCATATCCTGCAGTGCAATCACCTCACGGCGTACTTCTTCCTGCGACAGCTTCTTTCTTGCAATATGCTTATTCTTTGCATGATACGGACAGTATTCACAGCCGTTGATGCAATAATTAGACAGATAAAGCGGCGCAAACATGACAATCCGGTTGCCATAAAATTCCTGCTTGATCTCTTCTGCCAGTTTATAAATCTCCTTATTTTTATCTTCCAGCTCACAATCCAGCAGAACAAGCGCCTCTTTGTGGGACAATCCTTTCATTTTTCTGGCTTTTTCCAGTATCTCATTGATAAGGGCCTCGTTGTTTTTATTTTTCTGTGCGTACTCCAGACATTCCTGTATTTCTTCATCGTTAATAAACTCCTCTGCTTTTGGAGACATTACGTTATACATATTTCATTGTCCTTTCCTATTTTTATTATTTATATTTCTATCCATTTATACCATCTTTTGTACTACCGGTATTTTTAAACATAACACTTTTACATATATCCACTATTCCGGATTCCATGTCTGCACTTTTGCTATACAGGCATTTTTGAATATGCCACTTTTGCAGACACACCGCTGATTCTTCCCAATCTGCCGGAAAGCGTGCTGATCACGTCTGATGGCGCATCCATCGCTACGCTGATCAGCGACACACCGCGTTCTCTGTGAGGAATCCCCATCCTGCCGATAATATAACTGCTACAGCCATGAAGCAGCTCATTCAGCTCCCGCACACTCTCTTCCCGTTCCACGACAATCGCAACGACTGCCAGCTTTGTTTCTTCTGCTCCCATCGCATCCCCTTCCCATTATGATGTTGTCCATGTGATCTGATCCAGAATGCCATTCAGATAAGCAATCGCAACCCCATAGTTCGTCATCGGTATTTTCTGCCTTTTTGCGGCATCCACTCTGGCCATGACATATTTGCGGTTAAACATGCAGGCACCGCATTGGATCACCAGCCGGTATGCGGACAGATCCTGCGGGAAATCCGTCCCCGATACGATCTCAACCGCCAGCCCTTCCCCGACTTTTCTGCGCAGCAGACGCGGCAGCTTCTCCCGCCCGATATCTTCATCGAGCGGGGCGTGTGTGCAGCATTCCGCAATCAGCACCCGGTCCTGCTCTGTCAGTGTTCCGATCGTTTCCGCACCTTTTACAAAATAAGCAATATCGCCTTTATAAGCCGCAAATAAAGTAGAAAACGAAGTCAGCCTGCTCTCTGCGGGCTTTTTTTCATACACCGTCTGAAACACCTGCGAATCTGTAATAATCAGCTTCGGCGGCTGCTTTAAGACCGAAAGCGCCAGATCCAGCTGATCCGTCGTCGTACACATCGTCACACACTTTTTATCCAGCAGTTCCCGCAGCGTCTGCACCTGTGGAAGGATCAGACGTCCTTTCGGCGCCTGGATATCCTGCGGCATCACAAGCAGCACCAGATCCTGTGCCGTTACCAGATCCCCGGTAATCAGACGCTCTGCTTCCTGCTGCAAATCCACCGCTGCCGTAATCAGCGCCTGTTTTAACTCACGGATCCCCACATCTGCCAGAGCACTTACAGGCAGCGGACTCTTTTGGAACACCGCCGCAAGCTTTTTTGTCATACGCTCCGTCTGCTCTTTCGTACAGCAGTCTGTCTTATTCAGCGCCAGAATCACCGGCGTATTCCTTTTCTGCATCAGATCATACCATCGTTTTTCTTCATCAAACAGCTCTGCATCCCGGACAGCTTCTGCTGAGAATACAAGCACCGCCAGATCTGCCTGCTCCGCGGCCCGCTTTGCCAGCCGTACCCTGCTGTCTCCAAGCGTACCCGTATCATCAAACCCGGCCGTATCGATCAGAATACACGGCCCGATCCCATGTATTTCCATCGGTTTTTTCACAAGATCCGTCGTCGTGCCACAGACTTCGGATACAATGGAGATCTGCTGGCCCGTCAGCGCGTTGATCAGGGAAGATTTGCCACTGTTCATTTTTCCAAAAAAAGCAATATGTGTCCGGTCGGCAGCCGGCGTATCGCTAAGTGTTGTTCCCATGTCTTTCTTTCCTTTCCATAAAGTATCCGGCAATACAAAAAACCATAAAACAATAGATCTTTCCGGTGACACCGTACCAAAAAGAATCTACCTGTTTTATGGTAAATCGCGCTGCCAGATTGCGTCTTTCCTTCAGTCTTCTTTCGGTCAGTACATCTGCATTATTCTGTTTTTATCATGCATATACGCAGGTTTTAAAGCTTTGTATGTGCATCTGCGGGTCTGAGAAAAATTTCCTGTAGAAATTACAGAAGCATTATAACATATTCTGGTTTTTGAAGCAATATGGAAAATTTCGAAACTGCAGGAGGGCAGCCGGACCCATAGGCGCGAACTTAAGTGGAAATGCAACAATTTACATAAAAGTGTTACATTCTGGCTGCACGGACGCTGGGAGATGAAATTTGCCCCATCTGCTGTGTCCGCTCCAGAATGCAAGAAGCCCTAAGTATTCTGCA
>CANTHI010000382.1 GCA_947653505.1 uncultured Eubacterium sp. | reverse complement strand
CACACATTTCCTTGGACCAGCCGCGGTTTTTAACGTCAAACAAAAGCCCTGTCAACATGGCCGCTATGGCAACTACCGTAGAAATAATCAGCTTCATGGGGGATTTCCGCTGTTGTTTCACTCCGGCACGCTCCATTACTTTCCGCTGCATATCCTCGAAGAATCCATCGGGGGTACGGTAAGGCGTCCGTTTACCAATATCGTCAAAATCCGTATCCCCATACATTTTCGCCTGTCTGTTTCTTTTATTATGTTCTTCTTTGAAATAAGTACATCATATTATATTTTGAAAGGCATTGAGGTTTCCTTCTCCATATAGTATATTTTTGCCGCTGGATAAGAATCTATCCGGCATGGCAGCTCATTTAACTTATTAATTCGAAATAATACTTATCTGTTTTGCACTTTATCAAAGCGCAATTCTTTTAACACCCCCTCATCGTAGACGTAATCTCTCATATATGAAGCGTTTTCTTCCTGAATACTTAATAATTCTGTTACAGTTTCCGGTGTACTTTTCTCTCCTTCCAGAAAGATCGTAATTCCCCGTCCCTGAATCCCTTTTAATTCGATAAATAATGCTTTCTTGTCCATCCCTTTCACCTTTGGGCAGGCTTTTCATTCAGAATCAAATGTACAATCCTTTCATGCTTCTTAAGATTATTTGTGATATGATAAATTCCTAAGATTATGCCTGCCGGTTCTTTCTTTTCAGATATTTGATTTAAATATTTCCCAAAAAGATATTTTGCCCTGACATGTCCGGCATTCATAAAACAGCTCTATCGCATATTTCCCCACTTATATTTAGAAAATATAAAATATGGATATGTTGTGCTTATTGCAGCCTGTTTGTTTCTGACAGATTATTTAAAAGAACAGTTATGTTTTATTTCTGGTTTTTTCATGCTTTTTATTCTGATCAGGCATCGCTGTGCATATTACATGTCCCTGTTTTAAATCTGTCTTTGCCTTTTTCCCTATTATCTGATGGATGTCCTTTTTTATATTGATCAGTTCTGACTCGGAAACCCATATTTTTTTCTTTTCAAGATGTGCTCTTGTGACCTTTTCTCCGGCAGAACGGTCCGTGTTTAATGTCCATACATACAGATACAGTCCCTGTTTCTCCCATTCTTTCTGATCAAGAATCTGTTGTTTTAACCGGACATTGCTACAGGTCTGACATAACAGCAGCAGCGTAAGCGGTATCCCTGCCATGCATGCTCCTATAATTCCATACATCCGTATGACTCTTGTCCGATATTTTAAAATCTGTTTTCCCTCCTGTCCACCGCATTCGGATTTGTATTGGTTCTTATACAATTTTTTGCAAAAATATCATATCTTCTTTTTTCAGGCAGAACGGATTTTCAATCCACGGAATGCTGATCATCTGCACCCCACATCTTTTTTGTATTACCTTTTTATCTGTTAAGTTGGCAAATAAAGCTAAAAATTCCCACGATTTAAAGTTTTCAGTTACTATTTCTTTTTTTAGGAAGTGCTCATAAGCGGAGACTCTCCAGGGACTGATACTACCGGTTACTATTTTACGGTCGCATCTTAAGAACTCTTCTCTGGCTGCTGTATATTCCGCGCCCAGATCCAGTATCAAAACTTCAAATTTGCTGTTCATGATTTCTGGTATCTTCCCCACACCAATATCTGTAAAATACTGAACACCCAGAAGTTTTTGTTTTTTATCACCTTCCTTTTGGATCATATATTTTAGTTCATGCTTTCCTGACAATTCTATACATGCGGTTTTTCTTCCCAGAACAGATTGTGTATAATTTGCCAGTGCTACAGCCAGATGCGTGGCTCCGCATCCCATTCCAATCCCGATAATCCCGATACTGACCTTCTCCTTCAGTTTTCTGCCTGAAAAACGTTTCAGTGTTATCACCACCTTTCCTGATGCAGCAGCTTTTGAAAAAATCTGCGTTTCTCCCTAGTCATACGAAACGGATTTGTATCTAATGGAAAGCAATAAACACGGTGATGATATATCTTAGCCAGATTTTTTGCCTGTATATGATCTCCATAGTTACAAATAAGCACCAGATTTTTACGCAGACTCATCCTTCCCAACAGACTTTTTGTCTGTTCCGATTCCCACGGCCTGCTTCCCATCACAAGGATCATTTTTTTATCCTCTTCTAACAGATCATGTATCTGTATGCCATAATCCTGTATATACATTCGCTGCGGATGTTCCTGCTTTTCAATCCCTTCTCCATAATATGGGATTCCTAAAAATTTCTCATAAGCAACCAGTCCGTCGTCACGCATATAACCACTGTCTTCCCTGACTAAAAGTCTCATGCAGTCTGTCTTATGGTATTCCTGATAAATACAGGCTCTGCGATTCTGATTAAAAAAACAGGTCATTGATATGGCAAGATGCGTCGTTCCTACCCTTCTCTGCGTTCCTGCTACTGCTATTTCTGTTAAGAGATGCTTTTTGTTTGTGTGCTGATGATTTGGATAACCGTTTTGTAACGTTTTTTGCAGATCAGCTTCTAATGCCTCTACTGCCTGATAACGTTCTTCCATATGATAAGCTGTCGCTTTTTCTATCAACGGTCTGAGAAGCTGGAACTCCTGTGTCTGCATCTTTGATGTCATAAATTCAAGTACTTTTCCGACACCATAAATATCGGCCCTGACGTCGCAGGGAATCTTCTGATATTTTTCAGGAGGTGCATAACCTTTCGTTCCAAAGCTTTGGAATGTATTTCCATGACTGGTAATATAAGATGAGATACCGAAATCGATTAAAACAATCCGTTTTCCACATAATATAATGTGTTCTGGTTTTAAATCCTGATAAATAACCGGTTCCGGTTTTTGGTCGTGCAGGTATTTCATCACATCACAAATCTGTAATGTCATATATACTGCTGTATCTATGGAAATACAATCTTGACGAAGCACAAAAGCTTCCAATGATTGTCCCTGGATATATTCCTCTATGATATAATAGTTTTTATCATCTTCTTCTACATCGTAAATAGTGGGGATACCGGGATGTTTCAGATTTTTTAGAAGATCTGCTTCCAGAAGGAGCTGGGGCTGCATGGGTAATGCTGACTTTTTAACGCATTTAACTGCCCGATACGCCTTCAGCGTCCTATGTTCGACCAGAAATACCTCACTGCTGTTTCCTTTTCCTATACTGGAAACTATGCGGTACTTGTCGGACAATTCTGATATTTGAATACTTATACTCCTTTCTGACTAAGGGTGTAAGCATCTCTTGAAACTGTTATAACACAACTGACTGTCATTTGGCAAGCTTTTTTTTCAAAATTTTTGAAATTTATAAAAAATTTAAAAAATATATGCGTTCTGCGCTTGACTATCCTATTGATTTTTTATATACTTTGGTTACTTCAAGTTGACATTTGCAATTTTATACTAATAATATATACCATCAGACATTAATTAAGGGAGTGATGAAATGAAAATCGAAAAAGTAAGTGACACCCAGATTCGATGCACACTGACGAAAGAAGATTTGGCAAACCGGCATTTAAAAATCAGTGAACTTGCATATGGTACGGAGAACGCCAAAAATCTGTTTCGTGATATGATGCAGCAGGCTTCTTATGAATTTGGCTTTGAAGCAGACGACATTCCTTTGATGATAGAAGCCATACCAGTATCATCAGATACGATTATACTGCTGATCACGAAAGTAGAATATCCGGAAGAACTGGATACACGTTTTTCCAAATTTTCAGATATGGATTACGATGATTCTTCGTCAATTTATGATTCAGATCAGGGAGAATCTTATGAAACGACCAGTGCTAATGATATTCTGGACTGGTTTAAAAAGATTCAGCAGGAAGCCAGATCAAATACCGAAAGCCCAAAAAAGAAAACCAGCAAATCAGAAGATTTTATTCCGTTGGATCAGGCTGTCAGATATGAATCAAAAGAAACTGTTCCAAATTCTCCCGCTGTAGAAATTCCTGTAGATTTGACAAAACTGTTTCTGATTCATAATCTGGATACGATGACAAAGATTTCAAATGTATTAGATGGTTATTATGAAGGTGACAATACACTGTTTCGTGATTCCCAGTCCCATTTATTTTATCTGGTAGTCCATAAAAGTATGCATACACCTGAGGAGTTCAACAAAGTATGCAATATCCTGTCCGAATATTCTACACAGCTGAATTTTACAAATTCCATTGAGGCATACTTTAATGAACACTTTGATTGTATTATTCGCAGTCAGGCACTACAACAGTTTGCAATTTACAGGGAAACGCCGGAAGCTATTGAAGAACGCAAAAAGCAG
>CANTHI010000381.1 GCA_947653505.1 uncultured Eubacterium sp. | reverse complement strand
TGCGGCCTCCTGGTCCCAAACCAGGCGCTCTAGCCAAGCTGAGCCACACCCCGCTGTGTTAACTTTTCTGTTTTCCCGAACGCAAGATAAAGTATACCCTAGTATTTCCAGATTGTCAACACCTTTTTTAAAAAAATTTCAAAAAAAATTCAAATCCGCCTTCTGCCCCTGTTTCCATCATAATATAAGAAGGTCTGCGGCCTTCCTGTCTGGGAAACGAAAGGCTCCCCGGATTGATGACGGATAACCTGCCTTCCTTTTTCAGGACCGGCCGGTGGATATGTCCAAACATCACGATATCGACCCCTCTGCCCTGTGCTTCCCGGATCAGGTGTTCCAGTCCGGCGACCACATAATAATAATGCCCATGTGTCATCAGAATCCGCTTTCCGCCCAGTTCAAGGATCTGTTCCTGCGGCAGCTGCGAAAAATAATCATTGTTTCCTCTTACGGCCGCTACCGGACAGCCTGCAGCAGCTTCCAGATAATCCTCGTCGCCTTCTATGTCTCCCAGATGAATGACCTGATCATATGGACGCTCCAGTTCCAGCACTTTATCCAGATTTTTATGATATCCATGTGTATCACTGATAATCAATACTCTCATAACTGCCATCCCCCTCCCTGATTATCTGCCGCATCTGCTTTGCGGACAGCCCGGACTGGCCAGAATGCCTCTTTTTATCAGCTCCGCCTTCATTGCACGCAATGCATTGCCTCTGTGGCTCAGCGCGTTTTTTTCTTCCATCGTCAGCTCAGCCGTGGAACAGCCATATGTATCCACATAGAAAATCGGATCGTAGCCAAACCCGTTTGCGCCTGCCATATTCCAGCCAATATATCCTTCGATCGTGCCTCTGGTCGTAAATATGCCATACTCAGGAACCGCAGCTGCGATAGCGCATACAAACCGTGCAGTCCTGCGCTCTTTTTCCACGCCTGTCAGGCGATACAGCAATGCCTGGTTTTTTATGTCGTAAGAAGTCTGTTCTCCCAGATAACGGGCGGAATAAATGCCCGGTTCTTTATTCAGATAGTCGATCTCCAGCCCGGAATCGTCTGCCAGCAGGATATCCTCTGGTGCCAGCTTTGCGATTTCTGATACTTTTTTACATGCATTTTCTTCAAATGTTGTTCCGTCTTCGTTCACATCTGCACGAATCCCTGCTTCCTTCATGGACAGAATTTCCAGACCGCAGTCTGAAAGTATCTCCCTTATTTCTTTCATCTTATTTTCATTTCCTGTGGCAAATATGATTCTTTTGGCCATCTGTTCTTCCTCCTATTTTTTCTTTTCGATTTTGTCCAGCTGATGCAGTGATTTTATGATCGCATGATACAGACCGTTAGCTGCCTTCTTCTGGTAATCCGGATTTGTCAGTCTTGCCAGCTCGTTTGGATTATTCATAAACCCTACCTCCACAAGTGCAGCCGGGGGAACGGAGTTTCGTATAATATAGATTTTATTTCCATTAATAAGTCTTCTTTTTTTAGCTCCTAATGCAGCCACTTCTTCATCCAGACAAATCTGCGCAAAGTCCTGCGTGTCAAATGCCGTATCCGCTGCCAGCTCGTTATACATGACCTCTACCCCTTCTACGCCGGTATTGCCTTTTAACGAGTTGATATGCACGCTAAGAAACAGATCTGCTTCCAGATAGTTGGCAAGCCCTACCCGTTCAGAGAGGGAAGGATTGGAATCATCCAGTCTTGTATAATAGACTCCGATGCTGGCATCGTCCGCTTCATCGAACAATTCTTTGATCTGATGTACGATTGCTAGTGTAATATTTTTTTCATAATAGGATCCGGACACTGCCCCTGGCGCACCGCCACCGTGTCCTGCATCTACTACCACTATCCTGTCATGCAGCTCTCTTGGTGAAAAGAAATCCAGATATAAATAATTTTCATCAAAACTATAGTCAGCCTCCACGACTTTGTCCATCGTCAGTGCAACGGTACCGCTGTCTCCTTCGCTGGAATAGTCAAGACTCTCCATATCCCCGCTTTCTCCAAGTACCATATAATCATAAATATAGTTTTCATCCGCTCCGGGTATCCGGATATCTATGCGGCGTGTGATCAGATTTGTCGTAATTTCTACATTTTCTGCACCTGCTCCTTTTGGAAGCTCCAGCTGCATCTGATGTGTAATTACGATCAGATCCTCCTGCGGCCTGGATTCCCCGCCTTCCTCAGGCGCTTCCTTTTCTGCCTGTTCCGCTTTTTCCACCTGTTCCTGCACCTGCTGGGTATTATAATCCATAATTTCCAGACCGGACATCTTTTCCAGTATCGCATACCGTTCCTCACGCGCCAGCTGGTCTCTGCGGATTCCTGCGCTGAATGCCTCAATCCGCTCCTCCAGCACCGGCAGAAAAAATACTGCCACACATGCAAAAAGAGAAAACGCACACGTAAATAATGCTGTAAAACGTGCCAGTCTCTTTTCCATCACTGTCTTCCTCCTCTGTTTCCTATCCACATTTCATCTGTATCCATCCGGTGAGCGGCTGTCCAGACGCTGTTTCTATCTGAAATCCGGTCAGGCGGTTCCAGATCTTTCCCTGTCAGTATGGCCGTTCCTGCCCACTTTTTCCCTGTCTGCTCATTTTGCGCGATCCTGCGTCCGTCGTGTGTACGCTTTGATACACAGGTTACAGTCTGAGCTTTCTTTTACGTCTGCCCAGCTTTTTCCCTGCGCACTGACATAGCCCTCTCCGTCATCCAGATCGACATCCATCGTGAGATCATCGGCTGCATATTCGATCGCCAGCGGCCGGACTTCGTTAGGCGTAAATAACCATACGACGACTGCAAATTTATTGTTTGCGGCCACGCGGATGGACTGGTCGAACCGGATCGTATGGTAGCCTGCATGTTCAATCCGTCCCTCTGCCACCAGAATCCGGCTGTCCATTGATGAGATATCGGTAAACTCCGGCACAACAGATACCTGATAGCTGGTATTTCTGCCAGTTGTATAAAATCCTGCAGCAGCTATGTCCTCCTCCGTCTCTGCCCGCCAGACGTTTGCCCCATAGATACTTTCCTTATTATATCCCATCTGTCCGACCCATCCACACAGGTCAGACTGATACAGCCTGTCATAATTGCCGCTTTCTTCAACGCCGGTAAAAACAAGATTGTGAATCCCGATGTTGGAGTCATAATAAGATACATAAAATACCCCGTTCTCTCCAAAATCGGTACCCCAGCTGTTCTGACAGATAAACGCCCCATCCTCTGCCGCACCCTTTTTAAAATATTCCCGTGGAAAATTGTCATCCCATCCGATAATGACGACGTCATGGTTAGGCTTTTGCTCTCCCACATAGCAATACGCATTCTGATCCCTATTATAATAAGAAGATTCTCCGTCTGCATTTTGCAGGGTCGTATAAATACAGCTTTCGACCCCGCCATACTGAAAGACTGCTTTTTTTATTCCATCCAGATTTTTTGCGTCAATAATCTGCATTTCCTGCACATGTTTTACTGCCTGCAATGACGAATCCGTCTTTCCGTCTCCATAAGGATCATCCTCTTCCAGAACCGGCCCCTGCCATGCAGCCAGATAAGCCATTGCCATCGTATACTGTCCTCCATCTTTCTGCGTACTTGTAAAGCTGTGATTCTGATTCATATGATCAACAGAAAACTGTATTTCCGTTTCTGGCAGTAATACTGACTCCAGTGCCGTCAGAGATGCAAATGCCCAGCAGGTTCCATAAGGACCCTGATCCCTTATCTGCGGTGCACGTCCTTTTTCCCTCAGATCATACCGGTACGGCAGACGGATACTGTCTTTGGGTGCAATGCTCTGCACCATCAGCGTATTTTCTTCCATATTCCACTGGCAGGTGTATTCCAGCTCTTCCATCAGTAGCTCCAGCGGGAGATAGAATCTGTCATTTTTCCTGACCATTGCCGGTTTTCGAAAGATTTTTTCTTTATTCCGGATATAATAATCCAGATCCGCCTTAAATTCCAGTACATTTTCTTTCTTTTCGATAACAAGCCGTTTCTTCCCGTACAAATGCGCACTGCAGTCAAAACCGTCCCGCAGTACCTCTGCCGGTATCATAATCCTGCGCTCATCATCCATAAATACGCCGTCATCCAGATTGGTAAATTTCTGTCCATCTATATGGACCGCCAGATAAGTCTGATTGACTTCTGCAGCAATCATAGGATTCCAGTCCGCTTTTTGCAGATTCGCTCCCTGCACTTTCTGTACATATACAAAGCTCTGTCCAATCCATTCAAACTTTAAAGACGAATTTTTATCAGTTTATGGGGCCAAAGCCGCCAAAAAGGAAAAAGG
>CANTHI010000380.1 GCA_947653505.1 uncultured Eubacterium sp. | reverse complement strand
GAAAGAGGACAATGTTAGACGTATGTTTACTTGGGACAGGGGGGATGATGCCTTCTAAAGAAGAACTGGAAAAAGGTGAGGAATTCACAGCTTCCAGAGCCACACTGGATCATTTTTATTCCCAGGGAGATTATCCATATCTTTCGGTAAGTCTTTTTAATTTGATTGTAAGCTGCTATTCATGCAATCTGAGTAAGGGAAGCCATCAGGAACAGCTTGTATATCCTTATGATGAAGAGTTCGGAAAAGAGGCAGTTTTTCGTCTGATTCCGGAATTGCCAGAAAAACCGCAGGAACCGGTTGCGAATGCACTGAATTACCTGCATGGGGATAATGAACGGTTTTACATAAAACTAATGGCAAAAGAAACGACAACATTACAAAAAGATATTTCTTTGGAGGAAAGGCTGTCTGGAATAGATGATAAAGGATTGCAAAAACGGATTATAAATTCGATTCGTATCTTTCATCTGGAGGAGCTGTACAAAGAACACAAGATGGAAATTATGGATGTTTTGCGCAACCAGTATTATTTTGATGAGCACTATGTCAGAACCTCCCTATCTCCGCTCATACGAAAAAAGATGGAGAAACTGAATCAGGCGTTTGATAGCGAAGAGATGGTCTATGACATTGATCAGGAAGATTTAGAGATTATGGCAAAAGACATGCTTTTTTTCAGCCGGACCCGTCAAGCGGAATGGGGAAAGAGGCCACTAGCGAAATTAATATCAGATATTCTGGATCAGGTGTCGGCATTAGATAATAGCATATAAAACGGAAGAGGAAAAATTATGGAAAAGCAGGAAATGACTGAAATTTTAGCAGGGCTGCTTGCAATGGAAGCAGATATTGTCCCAGAAGTGGATACGGATGCATATAGGATAGAAGTATCCGTTTCCGATCCCGTGATGGATCAGGAGACAACTATTTACAGCTATCAGATAATGGATCATGAAAAGATCCGTGTCGAAAAGCGTGCCAACGGGCAGATGTCTGGTACAATCATAAAAAGTTTTCGTGAAATTATATGGCGGTGCTGCAAACTAGAGCGAGTCTGCTATGTTTACAGAAGTGAATATAAAAAGTGGAAGGCTGAGAATAACGGAATTGCTTATATTGAGACACGGATCAATAATGATGCGGATGGTGTTTCAGAGCGGGGATTTTCTTTTATCAAAAACTTTTGGAAAGAGGATATCCCATATGGCATAGATTCGCATAAGGATGAAAATATGCGCAATCTTCGTCTGCTGCTTGCGGAATATGGCGTGGGAAAAAGTTCTTATTGCCAGGGAATCCGGCGGCTTGCCGCAGAAGAAATAAAAAAAGATTTCTTAGAGGGAAGCGCCGCATTTCCGTTTGTCTTTGATTTAAACAGATTTCGAAGCGGGGATTTTGATAAGTTTATTGAAACGGAAATGTATGAAGCATATAAGGTTTCGATTAATTATAGAATTTTTGAAAAGTTATGCCAGAACGGGATTTTTATGGTGATTCTGGATGCATGGGATCAGATGCGGAGTGCAGGGCAGATTCATCATGCCGGACAGGATATCAAACAGATGAAGTCTTTGTGGGAAAAAAGAGGCCGGGCAGTGATTACCTGCAGACGTTCTTTTTACCAGCAGCAGCTGAAAATAAAAGGAACACTTTCAAAAGATACCGGTCTGTATAAATTAAATGGATTCGATGAGCAGTCTGCAATAGAGTATATACAAAAAAGTGGTAAAGAAATTCACTTAAAGGAAGGTATGAGCGTATCCAGGTGGATAAAGGAATGCTGGAAACATAACAGCGATCTGTTGGAAAAACCATTAAACCTGCGCCTTCTGGTCAATCATTTCGATGTTATTTATGAACAGGTAGATTTCGTTAAGAAAAAAGAAGCGCCAATCCGCTTTTTGGAGATCGTATATCAGGAATGGAAAAGAAGAAATGATATTACAGATGAGTCATTTTTAAAAGAACTGGTTTCACAGACTTTGCGTTCCGGACTGAACCGCAGTATTCCGATCAGTCGGTTTCAAACGGAGTGTGAGGAGAACAAATGTGGAACCAACATGGAAGCGCTTAGAAATTTTGAGTTTGTACAGGTTAATGATAAGGATGATCTGATCGAGTTTTGCCTGGCAGCTTATCAGGAATTTACATGGGCACATTTTGTTTTGGAAGAATTGAAAACAGATCCAGAGAGGCTTGATAAAGAAACGGCCCTGATCAGAAATTATCTTTTGATCAGGGAAGCCAGAGAATGGATTTGTGCGTATTTGACTCTGCAGGAAACGGACTGTTTAAAAGAACAGCTTCAATATGTCAAATTTAAAGATAAAAGAGTTGTCAGGTATTGCGGTTCTAATGCACTGACTCTGCTATGTGATATGAACCGGATACCATATTATAAAAAACAGTTTGAAGAACTAAAATCCGATTTATGCAGACGGCCATTAATGGGAACGGATTTTCATGGGATAAATCTGGCTGGAGCAGATTTTCATGGGTCAGATCTGGAGGGTGCAAATTTTTCATATACGAACTTGGAAAGCGTTGATTTCACAAATGCGGATTTGGCACAGACTTTGTGGGATGAACATGGAGAAATGAAAAAATGCGCATTTTTAAACCAGAGCAATGCATTATGCGTGGTGGCCGGGACACATCATGGTGGTGTGCTTACATACGGGATAAATGACAAAAAACAAGAAATCTGGGATTTGCAAAATGACGTAATCAATGATCTGGCAGGTGACAGAGGCGGAATCTATACAGCATCGTCCGATGGCTGGGTTGGATATATAGATAAAGATGGCAATTTGAAAAATGCATATATCGCGCAGGCTGGTTTGCAGTCTATTGTGCATACGAAGAATGCAAGCAGTGTATATGTAGGAGCGGAAAATCAGGAAATCTACAAATATAACTGGAGTACGGGAAGCAGGAATAAAATTGAAATTGACGAGGAATTGGGAAATGGAGCGGATAGAATATCAGACATCCATTATTATCAGGACCATAGTAAACAAGACTATATAGCTTATACGCTGCAGGACAAACACCTGCTTGTATTTGTGCGTTTGACCGGTTTATGTAAGGGGGAAGTGATAGCAAAAGGAACGCTGATTACGGAGGATATAAAGTTTGGAGATATCTGCTTTACAGATGATATGCTTGTTTATTCGGTCATAGGTAAAGGGATATTTGGAATGCCAGTTGAAGAATTCAGAGAGGATTTTATAGAAAGCGAATTATTAATCAATGATTATCGATTATTGGAAATGCCAATGGCGGAACAGTTCTATTTAGGATGGGCGGACAAGACGGAAGAATTGATGGTTGTGGCAAAACATAGCAATGTGAAAGTTGATAAAATTTATACTGTTGATTTGCGTTCTGAAATGTACCCGCACTCAGACATTGATCTGGATTGGTTTTATGGCAGAGACCATAGCATGTCGGCAGACCAGATTAAAGGATTCAGTGTGTCGGACGATGGAAAGTACGTGGCGTTATCAGGAGAATTTCTGGCTGTATTTCAAAAAGAAAATAGCTGCTATATTTTAACTGAAGAGCCGATTCAGGCAAAAATATCTTGTAAAGGAGCTGGTTTTTCTGGCAGTTCAGGATTGCCACCTTTTAGAATAAAATTTCTGAAAGAGCGTGATGCAGTATTTGATGACTAAAAAGGAGAAGAAGATGAGCAAAAGTAATTTTGTGTACTGGAAAGAAGTCGTAGGGCTGGAAGAATATGATTTTCCACATTTGATGAAACTTACGGATGAAAATATCCAGCTGGCCCGTATGGCTCCCAGCCGTATCAATGAGATTCGCAAAGCAATTGCAACAAGCCGTCAGGTGGACGTGCAGGTGCAGCCTGGATGGGGTGCTACTACGCTGTTCCGGTATATGGCAAATGATATGAAAAATAACAAGCTGAATCTTACCGTGCTGTTTGATTTTGAAATGGACAATTTTCAGGATGGAAATCTTTCTGAAAAGAACTTTATTTTTCAGGTGAAATGGAAACTGGCGGCAGGAATACTGGAAATAATGCTGAGTCATTCACTGCAGGAATGCTATATGTTTGAAGTATTTCAATTTGAAGATACGGGTGAAAAAGCATGGCGGGCATATCTGAGGGAAAAACGAAGGGAACTTTATGACAGTGAAAAAAACAGCCGGGCATTTTATCAGAAATTTCCATTTTTTGCAGATATGGAAATTACAGAATGTGTAGATTACTTTTTAAAAAATTTTCAGATACAGACGATTTTTATGTACCTGTTTCCCAGAACAGCGGATGAAGATGATTTGCTGGAGTTCTCGGGAATCATCAAAAATATTTTTGATGG